>CALUSD010000091.1 GCA_944323295.1 uncultured Bacteroidales bacterium
GCAGGCGACGGCAGCGAAAAAAAGACACGCGATGAGCGCGAGAGATTTGAATGTTGTAGTCATATAGTTCAGTTTAAACTGCAAAAATATCTAAAATTCAGTATTTTTGCAAAACGAAAATCCTGAATTTGAAGAAATTAAATTTATGGGAATAATTCCGGACAGATATCTTAGAGACATTTCGCGCAGCGTGAAACGGCATTTCAGAATGAATGGAAAGCCGGAGCGGGAGGGCAAACCCATGAACGGCTGGCTTGCTCTCAGCCCATTGCTGCTTTTTGTCTGCGTTTATCTCGTTTCCTCGGTCGTTGCCGCAGACTTTTACAAGGTGCCGATAGCGGCGGCCTTTCTCATTGCCTCGGCATACGCGATTTTCATCACCCGGGCTGAAAGCACGGAACAGAAGATTGCAGTTTTTTCCGAGGGCGCGGGAAACAGGAACGTCCTCCTGATGATCTGGATATTCATTTTAGCAGGGGCTTTTGCCGGGACGGCCAAGGATATGGGAGCCATGGATGCTGCTGTGAACTTTACCCTCAGCATCCTTCCCGGGAAATTTCTCTATGCCGGACTTTTCTTGGCCTCTTGTTTCATTTCCATGGCAATAGGCACAAGCGTCGGTACCATCGTCGCCCTTGTTCCGATGGCTGCCGGCATTGCCGTAGAGGCAGGCATGGATATTCCTTTCGTTACAGCCATCGTTGCCGGAGGCGCCTTTTTCGGAGACAACCTCTCGTTCATCTCCGATACCACCATTGCGGCTACGCGCACCCAGGGCTGTTCGATGAAAGATAAATTCCGCGTCAATATCGGCATCGTCGCTCCGGCAGCCGTCATGGTCACCATATTATACATAGCGTACGGCCTTTCTTTCGATGCTCAGGTTTCAGCAGGAGCAGTCGACGGGGTCAAACTGATTCCGTATCTTTTGGTCATCGGCTTGGCTTTGGTAGGCGTAAACGTAGTGACAGTTCTGATTATAGGCATCCTGTCGAATGCCGTCATAGGTTTCGCATACGGCGAATTTTCCTGGGTAGACTGGCTTGCATCCGTTGGCGGCGGCATAGGCTCCATGGGCGAACTCATCATAGTGACGATGCTCGCAGGCGGCATGCTCGAGATTATCAGACACAACGGCGGACTGGATTTCATCATCTCCGGGCTCACCAGGAGGATTCATGGCAAACGCGGAGCGGAATTCAGCATTGCCGCGTTGGTCAGCATAGCGAATCTGTGCACTGCGAACAACACCATCGCCATCATCACGACAGGACGCATCGCACGCGACATCACCGTGAAGTTCGGTCTCGATCCGCGAAAGACAGCCAGCATACTCGACACGTTCTCCTGTTTTGTACAGGGCCTGATTCCATACGGCGCGCAGATTCTGATGGCTTCCGGCCTTTCCGGAGCATCTTCCATTTCCATCATCGGCAGCATGTATTATCCGTTCATGATGGGTATTTGCGCGGTTTTGGCCGTCCTTTTCCGTTTTCCGCGGAAATATTCGTAATGAGGACGGCCCGAAAGGGTACTTTCTTCCGGATTATTGTTATCTTTGTTAGTCAGGGCCGGATGTGCCGCAGCCCGTTTTATAAAACGAACCTTACCCAAATGGACGATATCTTTGTTTACGATCGCGGTCTCCCCATCAGCCGCATAGCTTTCGGACACGATATTTCAGGGCTTGCAGATGTTTTGAACACATGTGCGAACACCCGTTTGCCTGTTTTCATGGTGGCTGACGCCAATGTGGAACAGACCGCAGATGAAATAATCGCATCTGTAATTTCCGGTGCCGCATGCCGCGGCAATATGGATTTCCGGGGAAAATATATCCTCCATGCGTCCGAGGAGAATAAAACCATGTCCGCCGTCATGTCGATAGCGGAATGGCTTCTCGTCAACGGTGCTGACCGCAATGCCCTTGTCATGGCTGTCGGAGGCGGAATTACCACGGATATGGCCGGCTTTGCAGCCTCTATATATAAGAGGGGAGTGCGTTTCGCCTTTGTCCCGACCACGCTTCTGTCGCAGGTGGATGCATCCATAGGCGGCAAGACAGGGGTGAATTTCGATTCGTACAAGAACATGCTCGGAGTCATCAGGCAGCCTGAGTTCACGTATGTCTGTTCCGAAGTGCTCAAGACATTGCCCGTGAGGGATTTCCTTTCGGGAGCTGCCGAGCTCTTGAAATCTTTCGTCATAGAGGATGGCGGGAATTATCTCAAGGCGGCAGGGCTGCTGTCCGGCCTGAACGAGGCTGATGACAAGAAGGTTTTCATGGACAGTCATGAGGCAGACCTGCTTTCGCTGATACATGCCGCTGCAGCCGTGAAAGCCGGGATTGTTTCCCGGGATCAGTTCGAGTCCGGCGAAAGGCGCAAACTGAATCTCGGGCATACTTTCGCACATGCCATAGAGAAAAACGCCAGAGCTGCCGGAGACGATATCACGCATGGTGAGGCGGTCGCGATAGGTATGGCCATGGCGGCCGAACTTGCGGAGAAAAAAGGTTTGGCTGCCGAAGGCTTCGCTTCGGCAATGAAGACAGACCTCGAGAAAGCCGGACTTCCTGTAGAGTGCCCTTATCCTCTCGGGCAATTGACGGAAGCTATGACCAAGGACAAGAAAGCCGAGGGCGGGACGGTCCATTTCATTCTTCCTGCTGCCGTGGGGGATGTCAGGGTTTGCGACATGACAGTAGAGGAGGCGGGGCGGCTGTACGCATGGTGTGGTGTCCTGTACTGAAAACACTGACTCCGCCAATGTCATCCCGGGCAATGTCATCCCGAGCGTAGTCGAGGGAGCTCCGCAAACAAAGTCGAGGGATCTGCCCGTAGAATGTAACAATATTAATGAAAAGCGATATTTATGATCTGTACCGTAATCCAGCATAAGACTTTTCCCCGGATATCCGAAATCCTCAGCCGTGTGGAAATGGCCGAGATCCGGCTCGACAGATGCAGTCTGACCGATGACGAGATAGAGGCGTGTTTCGAGTCGGACACGCCGACGGTAGCCACATGCCGCGTTTCTGAAATCATGGCTGCACATCCGGAACTTTCCGAGACAAAGGCGGCCTCCATCTGCGAAGATCTCTTGTGCAAAGCCATACGGGCCGGAGCCCGCTATGTGGACGTGGAGATCGAAGCGCCCAAATACATGTCCAAACGCGTCAGGGCATGTGCGCAGGAATACGGCAGCACATTCATCAAGTCTTACCATGATTTCGAAAGAACGGAATCTCTCGAAGTTTTGAAAAACATGGTGGAAAAATGCCGGCACCACGGTGCCGAACTCGTGAAAATAGTGACGACAGCACACGACCTGTCCGACCCGGACAATGTCCTGGCTCTTTACGATTACTTCCCTCCTGCGGAACTGATAGCGTTTTCCATGGGAGAAGCAGGGAAACAGTCGAGGCTGCAGTGTCTTGCCAAAGGAGCTCCGTACACGTATGCGGCATTGTCGGAAGACGACAGTGCTGCTCCTGGACAATGGACGGTTTCGGAAATGTCGGAAACACTTTATCGCGGCCGCAGTTTCGCAAACGCCTCGATTGTCATACCGTCATCGAAAAGTTTTGCACAGCGTGCAATAATTGCGGCAGCTCTTGCAGACGGCACATCCAGGCTTTCCGGTTATTCTCCATGCGGGGACAACGAAGCTGCCATTGCCGCTGCAGCGGCCATCGGAGCCGAAGTGAATTCCGATGGCGATGTGCTGGAAATCAAAGGCATTGCAGCGGCTCCGGGCTGCATCGACATTCAAAATCTTCATACTGGAGAATCCGGACTTCTGACCCGTCTGATGATACCTGTCCTGCCGATGATTTCGAAATCAGCCGTGAAGCTGACGGGAGAGAAAACACTGCTTGAAAGGCCGCTGAAAGGTGCGGCGGAGATGATGTCGGCTTTCGGAGTAAGCCTGAAAAGCGAGGCGGACGATTGCCGGATACCGCTCGAAGTATCAGGACCGCTGCAGTGCGGAAAAGCGGAGATTTCCGGGAAGTACGGCTCACAGTTGATTTCCGGGCTGCTTATGGCCCTGCCTCTCGGCGATAAATATTCGGCGCTGACAGTCGCAGAGCCCAAAAGTATTCCGTATATGTTCATCACGTTGGACGTGATGCGCAAATTCGGAGTGAAGGTGAAGAACGAAATGGCAGGCGGACAGGCTTTTGTGGAATCCGGAGGGGACTGGTCGCACTGCACCGAGATGGAGTTCAAGGTCAGACCGGGCCAGCGGTACCATGCTGCGGATTTCGCTATCGAGGGCGACTGGAGTTCGGCCGCGAATTTCCTTGTTGCAGGAGCGATTTTCGGAAAAGTGACCATAGGAGGTTTGGATACCGCGTCTCTCCAGGCCGACCTTTCCATAATGGATATCCTGATGGAGGCCGGAGCAAGCCTTTCCCAGACAGGCGGCAGCACAGGCCCGGTCACTGTACAGCGTTCGCCGCTGAAGGCTTTCGAAACGGATGCTTCGAACTGTCCGGATCTTTTCCCTGTAATATCGGTTTTGGCCGCTTTCTGCCAGGGCACGAGCCGTATTGCCGGGGTGGACAGGCTGGCGCACAAGGAAAGCGACAGAGGGAAAGCCATAGTGGACATGCTCGGAAAGATGGGAGTAGTGTCCGAAATTTCGGACAATGTCCTTGTCATCGAGGGACATTCCCTTTCTTCACGGCTGTTGAACGGCAGGCTTTTGAAGGGCGGTGAATACACTTCGAGCTACGACCACAGGATGGTAATGGCCCTTAAGGTAGCGGAGCTCGGTGCCGATGCTCCTGTTGTCATAGACGATACGGACTGTGTGGCCAAGTCGTTCCCGACCTTCTTCGACCTGTGGGCGGCGGGCGAGGGCTTTCCGACACACTGTCATCCCGGGCGCAGTCAAGGGATCTGACAAATTCCTTGGTCCTGAACAATATAAATTCGTCGAACTGACGTTATGGCAGAATCTAATACCATACGGAACGCAAATTAACACTACGCAAACCAAACGATACGATGAACACATTCGGTCACAAATTCAAAATCTCCATTTTCGGCGAGTCGCATGGCCGGGCTACGGGAGTTGTCATTGACGGCGTACCTCCCGGCATTCCTCTGTCCGAACAGGATTTTTCCGAGGACATATTGCGACGCAAGAGCGGAGCGAAAGGTACTACTCCGCGTATCGAGGACGACAAGCCGGAGATTCTGAGCGGCGTTTTCGGAGGCAAGACCACCGGAGCTCCTCTGACAGTCGTTTTCAGAAACAACAATACGAAATCTTCCGATTATGAAATCTTCAAGGAGATGCCTCGTCCCGGACATGCGGATTTCGCGGCAGGCGTCAAATGGAACAATTTCAACGATCCTCGGGGCGGAGGACATTTTTCCGGCCGGCTGACATTGCCTGTCGTTGCTGCCGGAGTGGTGGCGAAGAAAGTCGTCGGGGATGTCTGCATAAATGCCCGGTTGGTGGAGGTCGGCGGTGTGTCCGGCGGTGAAGACAAATGGAAAGATGTTCTGGAACAGGCCATAAGGGACGGCGATTCTCTCGGAGGAATCGTGGAATGTTCTGTAGAAGGCGTGCCGGTCGGGGTCGGAGAGCCGTTTTTCGACTCGGTGGAATCGATGCTGTCGCATGCGGTATTTTCTATCCCGGGTGTGCGCGGAATCGAGTTCGGAGACGGTTTTCATGCAGCGAAAATGAAGGGCTCGGAACATAATGATCCCATAGTGTCCGATTCCGGACAATGTTTGAAAAACGGTGCCGGCGGTGTCAACGGCGGTTTGGCTAACGGGAATCCGATAGTTTTCCGTGTGGCTTTCAAACCCACGTCGAGTATCCGCAGACCGCAAAAGACATACGATTTCACTACGGGCGGCATGTCTACCCTCGAGATTCCGGGACGTCATGACGTGTGCTTTGCGTTGAGAACTCCGGTCGTGGTGGAGGCGATGGCGGCTATGGTATTCGCTGATCTGATGATCGGCGGGTGAGGGTTTTACGGCACTGGAATACAACCCCTGACGGGGTCAACAGTGCCGTAAAACCCTCACCCGCCTGCAGCCGGCTATGCACCATGTCATCTCGATCGGCTCTTCTCTTTGTCATCTTGAGCGTAGCGCAGTCGAGAGATCTGCACATAATTAAATATACATTATAATCGCAGCATGATTAAAATAAAATGAGCAAGAAAGTATTCAGCGAAGAACTCGTAGACCGGGTCGTAAAGGAACTGCAGATAGCCGATCTGTGCAATGCCACCATCGGAGAAGTCCTTCTCGTGGCATCCCGTCTCGAAGAACTTACCGGCATCCCTTTCATCAGGATGGATCAGGGCTCTCCCGGGCTCGAAGCGAACAGAATCGGCGTCGAGGCTGAGAAAGCGGCGTTAGACAGGGGCGTAGGGTCGCAGTATCCTCCCGCTGCCGGAATCCCTGAGCTGAAAAACGAGGCTTCGAGATTTGTCAAGGCATTCTTGGATGTGGATATCAGTCCGATGTCCTGCATCCCGACTACGGGCGGAGTAGCAGCTTCGTTCAGTTCTTTCATTGCCTGCACTCAGCGTATCCCCGGTAAAAACAAAGTCCTGTTCATAGACCCCGGGTTTCCCATACAGAAATCCCAGTTGAAAATCCTCGGCATCGATTGCGAAAGTTTCGATGTCCATGATTTCAGGGGAGAAGCCATAGGACCGAAATTGGAAAGCTATCTTTCGCGCGGGGATTTTGCTGCCATCGTCTATTCGAATCCGAACAATCCGGCATGGATATGTCTCGAGGAGTCCGAATTGGAAGTTATCAGCAGGCTTGCCACTGAATACGACGTCATCGTCATGGAGGATCTTGCATATTTCTGCATGGATTTCCGTCATCCGTACGGCAAACCGTATGAGCCGCCGTATGCTCCTACTGTCGCAAAATATACCGACAACTACATTCTGATGCTGTCCTCCTCCAAGATTTTCAGCTATGCGGGACAGCGGATGGCCTTGGCCTGCATCTCCGACAGACTTTTCGATACATACTATCCAGGATTGGCCGCTATATACGGGGACTCCGGAATTTTCGGCCAGACCTACATCGCCTCCATCCTGTACATGATTACGAGCGGGTGCACCGCATCCACCCAGTACGCCTATGCGGAAATGCTCAGAGCGTCGTCCGACGGGCGTTTGGATTTCAATACGGATACCCGGGAATATGAAAGACGGGCGCACCGGATGAAAAAGATATTTACCGACAACGGCTTTCGCATCGTCTATGACAGGGATGCTTCATTGCCGGTCGGAGACGGCTTCTTTTTCACGCTCGGGTATGGCGGCATGACCGGAGGGGAATTGTTGAAAGAACTGTTGTACTACGGCGTCAGCTGTATAAATCTTGCGACTACGGGCAGCCTGCAGTCAGGTGTCCGTGCCTGTACTTCGAGGATGACGGAAGAGCTTTATCCTGTTCTCGAGGCACGCATGAAAGCCTTTTCAGAGGACCATCCATTGTAATCAACCCATAATGATAACGAATAAAATGATCTGGAACAAAAGTAAAGAATGCATGAGCAGGGACGAAATGATGGATTTGCAGGGCAAGCGCCTTCACAAACTTGTCGAGCTCGTCTATCATCATGTCCCTTTCTACAGGGAGAAACTCCAGGCGATGGACATATCGCCCGATGACATCCATACCATCGAAGATATCGTGAAACTGCCTTTTACGACCAAACAGGATCTCAGAGACAATTATCCTGTCGGTCTTCAGGCGGCTGCCCAGTCTGAAATAGTCCGGATACACGCATCTTCGGGTACGACCGGCAACCCTACGATAGTAGGTTATACTGCCAAGGACATAGAAATCTGGAAAGAAGTGGCTGCGCGTTGTCTGACCGCCTACGGCGTGACGCGCAATGACATTTTCTCCGTAGGATACGGTTACGGCCTTTTTACCGGCGGTCTCGGCGTGCATAACGGGGTCGAATATGTCGGGGCTTCCGTCGTCCCTACATCCACCGGAAATACTGAAAAGCATTTGCGCCTGCTGCGCGACCTTAAAATCACCGGAATAGCCTGCACCCCGTCCTACGCCCTTTATTTGGCTGAGGCTTTGGAAAAATCAGGGATGACCAAGGATGATATCAGTCTAAGAGTAGGAGCATTCGGAGCAGAGCCATGGACGGAAAACATGCGAAAGGAGATAGAGTCGAGATTGGGATTGCAGGCCTACAATATCTACGGCCTCAGTGAAATCATGGGGCCTGGAGTTTCCTACGAATGCGAGTACAAGAACGGCTCCCATATCTGCGAGGATCATTTCTATCCGGAAATCCTCGATCCTGAGACACTCGAGCCTCTGGGCCGGGGCAAGACAGGCGAACTCGTATTTACCACATTGACGAAAACAGGCATGCCGCTGCTGAGGTACAGGACCAAGGATCTGACATCGCTGATGGAAGACGACTGTCCTTGCGGCAGAACGAGCGTCAGAATGACTCGGATCATAGGAAGAAGCGATGACATGCTTATAATCCGCGGAATAAACGTCTTCCCGTCCCAGGTGGAAAGCGTGATACTGGACATGCCGGAGTTCGAGCCGAGATACATGCTTGTAGTCGACAGGGTCGCCAATCTCGACACCCTTCAGGTGCAGGTGGAGGTCCGCAAGGATTATTTCAGCGACGAGATCGGGAGCATGCTTCAGCTGAAAAAGAAACTTGCCGACAGACTGAAAAGCATACTTTCCATAAGTGCGGACGTGAAGCTGATGGAGCCGAACTCCATTCCGCGTTCCGAAGGCAAGAGTGTCCGCATAGTAGACAAGCGCCGGCTCGACTGACGCCGCCTTTGTCATCTCGAGATGCACTTCGGACTTGTCATCTCGAGCGCAGTCGAGAGATCTGCCCATATCAACCATCAACCATCAACCACGCATCATGATAACCAGACAAATTTCAATTTTCCTCGAAAACAAGCGCGGCAGAATAAACGACGTGACGAAAGTCCTTGCCGCGAACAATATAAACATGGAAGCCTTCTGCATAGCCGAGACTTCCGATTTCGGACTGATGAGACTTATCGTATCCGAGGTAGACAGGACAGTGGAAGTCCTCAGAAAGGCAGATTTTGCCGTCATCGTCACGGATGTCGTCAGCCTGCGGTGCAAAAATGTGCCCGGAGCATTGTCTTCCGTCCTGGAAACCTTGGCCGCGAAAGATATCTTTATCGAATATATGTATGCCTTTTCGCGTCAGGAGACTGCAGACGTGATTATCAAACCGAATGATTTAGCGGCATGCGTAAAAATTCTTTCTGAAATCAATCCTGATAATCGGTAAGTTTCAGCCGGTATTTTACGCTGCCTTCATTCATGTACCACAGCTTCGTCTTCGCCCCGGAACTGTGGCAGCCTGTCTCCCGCGGCGAATCGGTTGCGGGAGATGTTTTCTTTATGCTTTTCCGCTCCCATCCGTCAGGGCTTATTTCGAAAAGAACAGGTTTCTTCCTCCCGTCTTCATGGAATCCGAGACTTCTGTACACGCTTCCGTCTGACCATTCCATGTCGGCGTAGCTCATGATGTCGTCCGGCCTTATGTCTTTAATGAAGGCGGACAGGATTTTACCCATTCCTCCGACTATTCTTGTGCTGCCGGCGGATGCGTACCGGATCCATTCGTACGAGCGGATTTCCCTGCCGCCTTTGACCCATCTCCGGGCATTCGAAAATGTAGCCGCCCCGACTATATTCCCGCTTCTTTTTTCCGTCAGACCATAGCAATATCTGCATTGCGCAGCACCGTAGCTGTGATTTTTATCCAAAAAAGCGTTTGCTGTCGCCTTGTCTGTCTTTATTGCTTCGCAATTTCTTGCAAATACTGATCTGAATTTCCCGCAGTGCGCCAGAAGTCTCGCTTCGTACAGGTCGCGACACCTTCTCCACCGGTCTTCGGCTACTATGACTATGTCCGAATCCGCATTTCCCGTACTCATGGCGAGGCGTTTTTTCGCTTCTGTCCGCGTCCGGTATTCTTCTTCGGCTTCTTCGGGTGACGATGCAAAAATTTCGGCCGGCAGGATATAGATTTCTCTTATCCTGCCGGCCGTTTCGTATTCGATTCCGAGAAACGTCGTATCAGCTATGCTTATCGGCTCGCTGAATATCCCGTTCCCTGAGAGAAAATCCTGAATCTCTGTGACAAGCACGGTCTTTTCTCCTTGAGGTTTTGGGCGGAACTGTTACTCAGAATGGCAAATCGTCTTCCGCCTGGTCGTTGCTGCTTTCACCGACAAAACCGTGTCCGGTGCTGGCGGCTTCCGCAGGATTAGGCGTATACGTATTCCCTGAGCCTTCCACTCCTGTCGGAGCGAATCCGGTGGTATAGCTTTCCGGAGCCGGTGCCTCGGTCTCTATTTTCCATGCGCGGAGATCCGTGTACCATCTGTTATTGTACTCACGGCTGCTGATGTTGAAAGAAACTTTCACCTTGTCTCCGATCTGGTATTTTTCGAGATCCTTGACCTTGTCCGGTCCCCATACGTTGAAGCAGACCTGTGTAGGGAAGTTGCCTTCCTGATATTCTACCACGAACTCCTGCTTCGACCATTCGCCTCTGGCGGATGTGCCGCTCTGAACGCCAAGTTTTCTTATGATTTTACCTTCGATTTCCAAAGCCATGACCGTTATTTTTTGTCTTCAGTGTTTTCTTCTTCGGCTACCTTGTTCACTTTGACGAGGTCGATGTCGAAGATCAGCGTCGAATTAGGCTTGATGCTGCCTGTGCCGCGCTGTCCGTATCCGAGCTCTGCAGGGATGAAGAGTTTGATCTTGCCGCCTTCGCCGATGAACTGCAGACCCTCTGTCCATCCTTTGATGACTCTGTTCATCATCATGCGTACAGGATCTTTTTCAGGATCGGAAGCATCGAATTCCGTCCCGTCGATGAGCGTGCCTGTATAGTGTACGTAAACGGTATCCTTTTCGCCCGGTTTAACCTCGTTTCCGGCTTCCACGATCTGGTACTGGAGACCGCTCTCGGTAGTGATGACACCGTCTTTGAGTGCATTTTCCTTCAGGAAGGCCTCTCCGGCAGCCTTGTTGCTCTCCGCTTCGAATTCATGTCTTGCGGAAATGAACTTGTTGAAAAGCTGGTTCATCTCTTCAGGATTGATGTCGAACTGAGCGTTGAATTCTGGGGAATTCATCTGTCCATCGGCCTTGATGAAGTCCATCATTCCTTTTTTGATCTTTGCATAGTTGAGGTCCTCGCCGAAATTGTTGGCCTTGATGAAATAACCGAAATTGATACCTACGAGGTAGCTGACCGAGTCGGTCAATGCCGCATCCGGCAGGGATATGGTTTTGGTTTCTCCGTCTTTCTCGACAGTGATGCTTTTCGGTGTGCTGGTGCAGCTTGCCGTCATTGCTGCAACGACGGCTGCTGCTGAAAGGATTTTAAGTGTTTTCATGTCTGTATTTAAAATTTTATCGTTAATCTTTCCCTGCGTGCGGCCTTTGCCGACACATCTTTGCAAATATCGTAATTTTATTTCAGATTACGAATTTTTTTATAACTTAGTAGAGTTAAATCCAACTGTTATGGCCATCGATTCGAAAACTCTGCACTCAAAACTCAAGGAATTCTTCGGCTTCGATTCATTCAAAGGCGATCAGGAGAAAATCATTGCGCATCTCGTTTCCGGGAAAGACGCTTTTGTCCTGATGCCGACCGGCGGCGGCAAATCGCTCTGCTATCAGCTGCCGGCACTGGTCATGGACGGTACGGCCATCGTGATATCTCCGCTTATCGCCCTGATGAAGAATCAGGTAGATGCTATCAGAGGATTCGTGGCGGAGAATGACGGTATTGCGCATTTCTTGAATTCGTCTTTGTCCAAGGCCCAGCTGACGGAGGTCAGGGAAGACTTGCTGTCGGGTGTTACCAAACTTCTGTATGTAGCGCCGGAGTCATTGACCAAGGCCGAGAATGTAGAAATGCTGAAGGAAATTAAAATTTCTTTCTACGCCGTCGACGAAGCGCATTGCATTTCCGAGTGGGGGCATGACTTCCGTCCGGAATACAGAAGGATAAGGAGCATCATAGATGCAATAGGGCCGGCTCCCATCATTGCACTGACGGCGACTGCGACGCCGAAAGTGCAAAGCGATATCCTGAAAAATCTCGGTATCCAGGATGCCAAGGTTTTCAAGTCGTCATTCAACAGGCCCAACCTCTATTATGAAATCCGCGACAAGTCCGACCCCAAGCGCGATATCATAAAGTTCATACGGCAGAACCCGGGCAAGTCCGGAATCATTTACTGTCTTAGCCGGAAGAAAGTGGAAGAGCTGGCCGAGCTGCTGAATATAAACGGGATAAAGGCTCTGCCTTATCATGCCGGACTCGATGCCAAAACGCGGGCTGAAAACCAGGACAGATTCCTGATGGAGGAAATAGACGTCATCGTCGCCACCATCGCTTTCGGCATGGGCATAGACAAGCCGGATGTACGTTTCGTGATCCATTATGACATCCCCAAAAGTCTGGAAGGGTATTACCAGGAGACCGGCAGGGCAGGCCGCGACGGCGGAGAGGGCAAATGCATAGCTTTCTACAGCTATAAGGATATCGTGAAACTCGAAAAGTTCATGCAGGGCAAGCCCGTGGCGGAACAGGAAATAGGAAAACAGCTTCTGCTCGAGACCATGGCGTACGCAGAGTCCAACCAGTGCCGCAGAAAGCTGCTCATGAACTATTTCGGAGAAGATTACACATATGACAACTGCGGCTCCTGCGACAACTGTCTGAATCCAAAGAAGCAGTTCGACGGGCAGGAAGAGATGTCGCTGATAATAGAGCTGATAGAATCCATGCCCGAGCACTTCAAGCTCGAACATCTTGCAAATATCCTTGCCGGAGAATCCAATGCCCTCATAAAGTCGTACGAACATGACAAACTGGAACTTTTCGGAGCAGGAAAAGATCATTCGGTGCGTTTCTGGTGCGATGTCATACATCAGGGAATCGTCCGTCATTTCCTCGAAAAGGACATAGAAGCATACGGTCTCATCCATGTCACGGACAAGGGACGCGAATTCTATGAACATCCGTATGAAATAATGCTGACGGAAGAACGCCAGTTCGTAGACGGCGAAGACGATGACGACGAGATTTCCGTGCAGGGGGCCAAGGCCGGAGGCGGCGGAGGCGATCAGGTGCTCCTCGCAATGCTGAAGGAACTCAGATCTGATCTTTCGAAAAAACTTCATCTGCAGCCATGGATACTCTTCGGTGATCCGGCTCTCGAAGACATGTCCATCACTTATCCTGTTACTGTAGACGAATTGAAAAACTGTCAGGGAGTAGGTGAGGGCAAGGCCCGCAAATATGGAAAAGAATTCATAGCTCTCATCGCCAAATATGTCGAGGAAAACGAAATAGAACGACCTGACGACTTCGTGGTGAAATCCATCGGCAACCCTTCGTCCGCCAATAAACTTTTTATCATCCAGGGCATCGACAGGAAACTTTCGTTAGAAGATATTGCTGCCGCAAAGGGCCTGGAAATGGAAGAGCTGCTTACCGAAATCGAGACCATTGTGGCTTCAGGCACCAAATTGGACCTCGACTATTATATCAGCCAGACCGTCGACGACGATGTCGTAGATGAAATCTATGACTATTTCAAGGAAGAAGCGGAATCGGATTCTCTTCAGGATGCCATGGATGAGCTCGGTCCGGATTATGATGAGTTTGAGGTGAGGTTGGTGAGGATTAAGTTTCTTTGTGAGGTCGCCAACTGATCCTTTTCGTGATAACCGGCAGATTGCGGCGTTGTCTGCGGGATCGGAGCTCAGTCATTTACTGGAGTAAACTCCTGTCGCTCTGCCCCTTGACGCCTTGCACTCTGCCGCTTCTGACGAAAAGGTGGAGTCGAGACTGGGGTAATTGACGGATTGCGGCGTTGCTGCGGGAATGGACTGCGGTCATTTACGGAAGTAAACTCCCTTGTCCGTTCCCTTGCGGCCTTGCACTCTGCCGCTTCTGACGAAAAGGTGGAGTCGAGACTGGGGGTCATTGACGGATTGCGGCGTTGCTTCGGGATCGGAGCTCAGTCATTTACTGGAGTAAACTCCTGTCGCTTCGCCCCTTGACGCCTTGCACTCTACCGATTCTGACGAAAAGGTGTAGTCGAGGGCTGTTTGCACTGTTCTTGATGGACGTTTTTGTCATCTCGAGCGCAGTCGAGAGATCTGCCTACAGCAGTAGTGCGGATAATGACTTTGCCATAAAACGACAAATAAAGACAAGCTGCAGATCAGTCGATGGGGGTGAGGATGAGACGGCGGCCGCTGAAATGGGCGAGATGCTGGAAGCCGCAGGATTCGACGAAGGCGGCATAATGCTGGAATTTGTCCCCGGTGCGCTCCGGATTGTGCGAATCGGAGCCGAGGCTGACGGCTTCTCCGCCCAATTCCCTGAATCTCAGCAGTATGTTCTTGTCGAGAACGGGAGTCCGGCCTTTATAATCCTGATAAGTCTTCGTGTTGATTTCCAAGGCCTTGCCGTTTTCTGCCAGATATTTCAGCATGGCGTCGAAAATATCCGGGAAATCCCTGTAGAAAATGCTGCACTCGGGATACGGGGCATATCTTGCCACATAGTCGAAATGTCCCATGATGTCGAAGTCTTCGAGCCAGGTCATTTCTTCGTATATGGTTTCCAGATAATGTCCGTATGCTGTTTTCCAGTCTTTTCCTTCGTAATATCCTCCCCAGAACGGGTCCGTATCGTCCAAATAGTGTACGGATGCTATTACCTGGTCGAATTCGTGTTCCGACAGGAGTTTTTTGTTTTGTTCCCTGCTCAGTTTTTCAAGTCCTATTTCTATTCCCTTGAAAATCTCGAAGCCCGGTAGAATATCCCTGACCCTGTCTATTTCGGCCTGTTGTGCGGCGACATCGAACTGCTCCGGAATCAGATTCTCGAAACTGGCTTTCATCGAAGGTACGAAAAAGTCGCAGTGATCCGTAAAGCACATTCCGGCGAGGCCGTGGGCTTGTCCGGCACGGGCGGAAGCCTCTGCGGTAGTCGCTCTGCCGTCGAATGAAAACTGGCTGTGATTGTGATTGTCGTATAGTTTAATGCGAACCGGATTCATGTGAAAAAGATTCAACTCAGACCGTCTATGACTCCGTCCCGGATATCTATTCTCAGCGCCTGGGGCGATTTCGGAAGTCCCGGCATCCTGATGATGTCTCCGGCAATGGCTACTATCATTTCCGCCCCCGTATTTATGACTATGTCATTGATTTCGAATTCGAAGCCTTCCGGCGCCCCGTATTTTTTCGGATCCTGGGAGAATGAATACTGCGTCTTGGCGATGCATACTGGAAAATGCGAAATCCCGAGAGCTTCCGCCATGGCGATCTTCTTCATGCAGCGCGCGTTGAATACCACCTGTCCTGCTCCGTATATTTTCATGGCGACAGCCTTGATCTTGTCCGCAATGCCATCCTCGTCGGAATACGTGAATCTCAGCGGACCGGACGGATCCTTTTCTATGATTTCCACCACTTTTTCCGCCAGATCGACGGCGCCTTCGCCGCCTCGTGCGTATGCATCGTTGATGGCGAAGTACACTCCCGTCTCCCTGCAGTGTTCTTCCACTATCCTTATCTCTTCATCGGTATCGGATGCGAATTTGTTGAAACATACCAATACTGTCTGGCCGAAACTTTTCAGGTTGCGCACATGCCTGTCTAAATTTGCGAAGCCTTTCCTGACACCCTCGGCGGACGGCTCCTTGATTTTCTCCAAAGGTACGTCCCCGTGCATTTTCAGCCCCTGGAGAGTGGCTACTATTATCGTGAGTTTCGGGCAAAGACCGCTTTTGCGGCATTTGATGTTGAAAAACTTTTCTGCTCCGAGGTCCGCTCCGAATCCGGCTTCCGTCACCACGTAGTCACCGAAAGTCATGGCTTCCTTGGTCGCTATGATCGAGTTGCATCCGTGTGCTATGTTTGCGAACGGTCCTCCATGTACGATGGCTGCCGACCCCTCCGTGGTCTGCACGAGATTCGGCTTGATGGCATCCGCCATCAGGGCAGCCATCCCGCCTGCCACGCCCAAGTCATTTACCGTAAACGGCTTGCCCTCGAAAGTGTATCCCAATGTTATGTTCCCGATTCTTCTCTTCACATCCTCTATGTCTTTCGACAGACACAGAATCGCCATTATCTCCGATGCCGGAGTGATATCGAATCCCGATTCCTGAGGCAGACCGTTCGTCCGCGGGCCGAGTCCGGTCACGATGCTCCTGAGCGACCTGTCGTTCACGTCCAACACCCTCTTCCACACCACTTCCTTCAATGCAAACCCCTCTTCCTGGTGTTGGTAAAGGTAGTTGTCCAACAGAGCCGAAATCATATTATGTGTAGAAGTCACGGCATGAAAATCCCCCGTAAAATGCAGATTTATCTTTTCCATGGGAAGCACCTGGGCATATCCCCCGCCGGCCGCTCCGCCCTTGAGCCCGAAACACGGTCCGAGCGACGGCTCCCTGAGCGCTACCACGGCTCTTTTCCCGATTTTGTTCAAACCCATGGCCAAGCCTATGGATGCGGTAGTCTTCCCGATTCCGGCTTTTGTGGCTGTGATGGCCGTGACAAGAATCATGTTGCTCTCCGATACTTTCTTTTCATCGATGAGTTCAACCGGAATTTTTGCCATGTAACGGCCGTATTGCTCGATGGCGCCTTTGTCGATTCCTATACTCTCGGCTACTTCCGTAATATCACGCATGCGGGTGCTTCTCGCGATTTCTATGTCAGATTTCATGTGCTGTGCAGAATGTGTTGGTTTGTTCATTTGAATCCGTTCTCCGAATTGTCGAACGAAGTGGCGAAATTAGCAAAATTATTCGTATTTTTGCAGAATTACGGTTTTAATACGATACGGTATATGATAACTTTCGGATTCAGAAACAAATACAGCGGCATCATCAGGGCTGCGATTGCCATACTGATAGGCTGCATCATGATTATCAAGCCGGGAACTTCCCTGATTTTTCTTGTCAAGGTCATTGCTGCCGTCATGATAGCTTCGGGAATCGTCTCGCTTGCATACGGCATAGCAAACAGACGCAACGGCGGTCTCGGTCTGCTGGTATTCAATACGGTAGTCGATATCCTTATCGGCGTGCTCCTGTTTTGTTTTCCTGCGGCCGTGGCGAGTGTCGTCATCATTCTGATAGGGGTTGTCCTGATTTTGTTCGGACTTTTCCAGATCGCTGCCATGGCGAGTGCCTCGAGCTTCATTACCCTCGGATTCTGGACGTTCATCCTTCCCGTAATATGTACTTTGGGCGGGGGCCTCGTGCTTTTCAATCCGTTCGGCACGGCATCCACCCTGACGCTTGTGGCCGGTATCGCCATTCTCGTCTATGGAATTTCGGAACTCTTTTCTTCATGGAAAATGGCGAGGGCCATGCGTGAATACGAAATCAAATTCCCGTCATCTTCATCGAAGAATACTGAAAAAGACAGCGGTATCGATTACGGCGACGTAAAGGATGCCGAATTCGAAAAAGCGGATGATGATAAATGATTCCTCGGGAAACAGTCGATAAAATACTCGATTCAGCCCAGATAGCCGATGTCGTGGGCGACTTTGTCTCATTGAAGAGGCAGGGTGCGAATTTTATTGCCTGCTGTCCGTTCCACAACGAAAAGACACCTTCTTTTTACGTTTCTCCCGCCAAGGGGATTTTCAAATGTTTCGGCTGCGGCAAGTCGGGTACTACTGTCGGCTTCGTCATGGAGCATGAGAATCTCTCGTATGTGGATGCGCTGAAATTCTTGGCGAAGAAATACCATATCGAGGTCGTGGAGAAAGAGGAGACTGCAGAGGAGATTGCGCAGAGACAGCGCGGCGAGAGTCTTCTGCTCGTTTCGGAATTTGCAGCCAAATTTTTCAAGGACTGTCTGAATACGGATGACGGACGGGTGGGCTATGCCTATTTCAAGACCCGCGGATTGGAGGATGAAACCATCGAAAAGTTCGGTTTGGGATGGGCTCCTGCGGACAGATCTGCGCTGCTCAAGGCTGCGAAGACGGCCGGCTACAAGGAAGAGTTCCTGGTGGATACCGGACTGTGCTACAGACGGGACGACGGGACTGCCGTCGTGCGTTTTTACGACAGGGCCATGTTTCCGATTCATTCTCCGGGCGGGCGTATCATAGCTTTCGGTGGACGGACATTGAAGTCGGACAAGACCGTCGCAAAATACGTGAATTCTCCGGAAACGGAAATTTATGTCAAGAGCCATTCCCTGTACGGAATCTGGTTTGCCCGCAACGAAATTGTCCGTCAGGACAGATGTATCCTCGTGGAAGGCTATTTGGATGTGATTTCGATGCACCAGCTCGGTATCAGGAATGTCGTGGCTTCGAGCGGAACCTCCCTCACGGTGGACCAGATCCGTCTTATAAAAAAGTATTCGCAGAACGTCACTATCATATATGACGGGGATTCCGCTGGAATCAAGGCAGCTCTCCGCGGAATAAATCTCGTGCTGAAAGAGGGCCTCAATGTCAAGGTGGTCCTGCTTCCGGACGGCGATGACCCGGATTCCTTTTCGCGGAAGCATACATTGGACGAAGTCCGGACTTTCCTTGAGAAACACGAGCAGGATTTCATAGGTTTCAAGTCGGACATACTTTTGGACGAGGCAGGGAATGACCCTCTTAAAAAGGCGAATCTCATAAACGATGTCGCAGATACGATAGCCATGATTCCGGACCCGGTGAAGCGTTCCGTCTATGCGGAGTCATGCAGTGAAAGATTCAATATCTCTTCGCAGATTCTTTTCGACCGGATAAAATCTTCCAGAAAAGACATGCTGATCGCCGAGAAACGTCAGGAGGAGACCCTCCGACGCAGGGAAGAACTGGCATCCGAGTTGGAAAGCAGGGGAGAGGACAGCCGGGCGAGGAGACTGCTGCCGGCCGATACTCCGGCAATGAAGGAAGTCGTCAGTCTCGACGATCCGTTTCTGGCGCCGTGCGAGAAAGAACTTTTAGGCTTCATTGTAGAGCATGGCCGTACGCCGATGGAGTTCGACAGGGACTCCGATTTCTTCGTTGAAGACGGACAGCCGGATACGGTGGCGGAGTTCATAGACAATGCTTTGGCCGCGGATGATGTCGCATTTGCGAACAATGCATACAGAAAAGTCTATGACTGCTATTTTTCCATGTACGACGAGGGCCTGGCACAGGAGCAGATTCAGACACGGCTTTTGAACAACCCGGATCCCGACATTGCGGCAGTGGCATCGGACATCCTGATAGACAAATATCTGCTTACAGTGGAGAATTATCGGAATTCGCTGACATCTGTTGCCACGCAATTGATTATCTTTGTGCCGAAATCCATTTACGCCTATCAGGTCAGACGCCTGGACAAGATGATGCAGGAACTTACGGCGAGCCTTGCGGAAACGCAGACGGCCGAAGAACAGATGTCCATCATGACGAAGATGAACATGCTGAACAAGGCGAGGACTAAAATCAACAAAAAATTGGGCAGAGTGTAAATAATATAATGATATGAAAAAAGAGTATAAGAGAACATTGGTGACCTGTGCGCTTCCGTACGCCAACGGTCCCGTACACATAGGACATTTGGCCGGAGTATACATACCGGCAGACATTTACGTCAGGTATTTGAGACTCAGAGGCGAGGATGCCCTCTTTGTCTGCGGTTCGGATGAGCATGGAGTGCCTATTACGTTGTTGGCCAAGAAGTTGGGCTGCACTCCGCAGGATGTGGTGGACAAGTATCACAGGATAATAAAGGAATCTTTTGCAGGTCTCGGAATCAACTTCGACATATATTCGAGGACAAGTTCTTCGATACACGAAAAGACTTCATCGGAATTTTTCCGCAAGCTGTACGACGATGGAAAATTCATCGAAAAGGAAAGCGAGCAGTATTATGACGAGGAGGCGAAGACTTTTCTTGCCGACCGTTATATAACAGGCACCTGCCCCAAATGCGGCAACGAGGGTGCCTACGGCGACCAGTGCGAGAAATGCGGAAGCACTCTGAGCCCGGACGAACTCCTCGATCCCAAGTCAGCGCTTAGCGGAAGCAAGCCCGTGAAGAAGACGACGAAGCACTGGTACCTGCCGTTGGACAGGTACGAGCCGTGGCTCAGGGAATGGATTCTTGAGGAACATAAGGAGTGGAGGACCAATGTCTACGGACAATGCAAATCGTGGATAGACGGAGGCCTGCAGCCGAGAGCGGTAAGCCGCGATTTGGACTGGGGCGTGCCCGTGCCGGTGGAAGGCGCCGAGGGCAAGGTCCTTTACGTATGGTTCGATGCTCCTATCGGATATATTTCGAATACGAAAGAACTCCTGCCTGAAAGTTGGGAGAAATGGTGGAAGTCCGAGGATACCAAACTCGTGCATTTCATCGGAAAAGACAATATAGTCTTTCACTGCATCGTCTTCCCTTCGATGCTGAAAGCCTATGGCGGGTATGTATTGCCGGACAACGTGCCGGCAAACGAATTCCTGAATCTCGAAGGCCGCAAAATCTCTACGTCGAAGAACTGGGCCGTATGGCTCAACGAGTATCTGAAGGAATTTCCGGGCCAGGAGGATGTACTCAGGTACGTGCTCTGTGCCAATGCTCCGGAGACCAAGGACAACGACTTTACCTGGAAAGATTTCCAGGCGCGCAACAACAGCGAGCTCGTGGCGATTCTCGGCAATTTCGTAAACCGCGCCGTGGTCCTGACCCACAAGTATTTCGGAGGGAAAGTGCCAGGGAATCCCAAGCCGGAAGCCATAGATTCGGAGGCGCTCGGCCAGATCCCGGCCCTGAAAAAGGCGGTCGAGGAAAATCTCGAGAACTACAAGTTCAGGGAGGCGCTGAAAGAGGCTATGAATATAGCGCGAATCGGAAACAAGTATCTGACTGATACAGAGCCGTGGAAGGTCGCCAAGACCGACATGGACAGGACTGCTTCCATCCTGAATGTCTCGCTGCAGATATGTGCCGACCTGGCGATAGTGTTCGAGCCGTTCCTGCCGTTTTCTGCGGAGAAACTGAGAAAAATCCTGAATGTGGGTATCGATGCCGGATGCGATCATCGCAATGGTGAAAACGGTACGTGCGGTGAAAATATTTTCGGACCGGACGAGGCGGCGGCCCTGCATACGGTCGGCTTCGGACATGTCGGCGCGGAACACGCAAGCGGAAATCTTTCGCCTGTTCTTGTCTGGTCGGACCTCGGCCGTGAGAACATCCTTCCTGAAGGCCATCAGCTCGGAGATGCCGTTCTGCTGTTCAGCAAGATCGAGGACAGCGTCGTAGACTTTCAGGTGAACAGGTTAGAGGAAATCCGAGCTGCCAATGAGGCTGCAGCCAAGGCTGCCGAGGCGCAGAAAGCCGTGCCGCAGAAACCGGAGTGTACTTTCGATGATTTCGGAAAGATGGATATCCGTACGGCGACTGTCCTCGAAGCGGAACGTGTGCCGAAAACGGACAAACTCTTGAAACTCACTATCGATACCGGAATCGATACGCGTACCATTGTATCCGGCATCGCCGAGTATTATACTCCTGAGCAGATGCTCGGAAAGCAGATATGCATCCTTGCCAACCTCCAGCCGCGCAAAATCCGCGGTATCGAGTCCAAGGGCATGATTCTGATGGCAAAGCAGCCGGACGGTAAGATGCGTTTCATCACTCCTGCCGAGACCTTGGCGAACGGCTCCGAGATCGGTTAGAGAATTAAATCGCCGCATATGCACATAGAATTCAACCGCAACCTCAAGTCGCAGAACACGTTCGGCATGGACGTGTCCTGTGCCTGCTATGCCGAATACGACAGTGCCGAAGACCTTGCCGGTTTTTTCTCGGAAGGGAAACAGTTCGAACTGCCGCAGCCGTTCCTGCATATCGGCGGGGGAAGCAACCTGCTGTTTACCCGTGATTTTCCCGGAACGGTTTTTCATTCCGGGATCAGTTTCATTTCCGTCCTTTCCGACGGCAGTCAGAGCGCGGTAGTGGAGGTCGGAGCAGGAACTCCATGGGATGAATTCTGCGGATGGTGCGCTGAAAACGGATTGTGGGGACCCGAAAACCTGTCCGGCATTCCGGGCGAGACAGGCGCGGCCGCGGTACAGAACATCGGTGCGTACGGGGTGGAGTTCAAGGATATCGCCTCGAAAATCAGATGTTTCGACGCAGTGACATCCTCCGTCAGAATATTCAAGGCAGGCGAATGTGACTACGGCTATCGCGACTCCATGTTCAAGAAATCCGCAAAGGGCCGATACATAGTCCTTTCCATCATTTTCGAACTTTCCCGCGAACCGAGACCGAGACTTGGATACGGCCGCGTCCGGGAAGCTGTCGCGGGTGCCCTCATGTCGGGAGCGGATACTGAATCGGGAAAAGCCGAAGAGGCGGCTGCAGGCAAACTGACGCCGTCTGAAATACGCTCCGTTATTTTGAGTATCCGCGATTCCAAACTTCCTGACCCTTCCGTTACAGGCAGTGCAGGCAGTTTCTTCAAGAATCCCGTAGTACCGAAATCTTCGTTCGACAAGGTCGACAATTATGCCAAATCCAAATACGGTGCAGACTATGTCGTACCGCATTTCGATGCCGGGTCCGGCTTTGTAAAGATACCTGCGGCCTGGCTTATCGAACAGTGCGGGTGGAAAGGATACGCAGAGGGCAATGTCGGAGTGTATGAAAAACAGCCGCTTGTCATAGTGAATATGACCGGAAAGGCTGTCCCTGATGAAATCATTGCTCTGAAAGACAGGATAACTGCCTCGGTCGTGAATCTTTTCGGAATCGAACTCGTTCCGGAAGTGGAAATCATCTGACTGTGTGTGGCCCCACCCATAAAAAACAAAAAAAAAAGACTTCAATGAGCTCATTCGTCATAGAAGGAGGTTACAAACTCTCCGGATCGATAAGACCTCAGGGCGCGAAAAACGAGGCGCTCGAGGTGATATGTGCCGTCCTGCTGACAAAGGAAGAAACCGTCATTTCCAATATTCCGGAGATACTGGATGTCAGAAATCTCATTCTCCTGCTCGAAGGAATGGGCGTGGAGGTGCGGCGTCTCGAAAAAGGCAAATACTCATTCAAGGCGGACAATATAGACGCCTCCTATGTGGAAAGTCCCGAATTTGTCCGGAAATGTGCGGCTCTCCGCGGCTCCGTCATGATTACCGGTCCGCTGCTGGCCCGTTTCGGCCACGCTTATTTCCCGAAACCGGGAGGCGACAAGATCGGACGCCGCAGAGTGGATACCCACATCACGGGTATGCTAAATCTCGGCGCTGCACAGTATTATGACGAGAAGAAAAAAGCCTATTATCTGCATATCCCTGCTGGAACACGGCTGAAAGGCGCATACATGCTTCTCGACGAGGCTTCGGTGACCGGAACTGCCAATATCCTGATGGCGTCAGTCTTGGCCGAGGGCAAGACCGTGATTTACAATGCGGCATGCGAGCCGTATATCCAGCAGCTCAGCCGCATGCTGGTGAAAATGGGTGCAAAGATCGAGGGTATCGGCTCGAACATGCTGACTGTCACGGGCGTATCCGAGCTCCACGGGACAGAGCACAATATTCTGCCCGACATGATAGAGATAGGCAGTTTCATCGGCATGGCCGCCATGAACAGGAGTTCCATCACCATCAAGGATGTCTCCTTCTCCAATCTCGGCATCATCCCCGAGTCTTTCCGCAGGTTAGGTGTGAATCTGGAGCAGCACGGCGATGACATTTTCGTCCCCGAGCAGGAGAGCTATGTCATCGAATCCTTTTTGGACGGCTCTATCATGACCATAGCTGATGCGCCGTGGCCAGGCCTTACCCCGGACCTGCTTAGCGTGATGCTCGTAGTGGCCACCCAGTGCCGCGGGAGCGTATTGATTCATCAGAAGATGTTCGAGAGCAGGCTCTTTTTCGTCGACCACCTGATAGACATGGGGGCGCAGATTCTTCTGTGCGATCCTCACCGTGCCGTAGTCATCGGACATGACCATAAGTTCCAACTGCGCGCGAACAACATGCTTTCCCCTGATATACGTGCCGGAATCGCCCTGCTCATCGCGGCAATGTCCGCCCGAGGCACCAGTGTCATCGGCAATATCGAGCAGATCGACCGAGGCTACGAAGACATCGACCTCCGCCTGAACGCTCTCGGAGCCCATATTACCCGTCAATGAATTTTCCGTATGAAATTCAGCCCGTCCCGGACCGGAATGATGACTGATTCGACGCGGGGATCGGCGGCTGCCATGTCGTTGAAGGCTGCTATTCCGAGCGTCTGCCTGTCGCGAGGCATGGGGTCCTCGCAGACTTTTCCGTCCCACAGGACATTGTCCGCCAAGATGTAGCCGCCGGTCTTGACCATATCGAACACGAGGTCGTAGTATTCCGGATACTCCCTCTTGTTCGCATCGATGTACACCAAATCGTACTGCGGTCTGATGCCCTCCTCCAATATCTCTTTCCTGAGCCGGACCATACTCTCCTTCGCATCGCCGATGATGAGACTGATCTTCTCCCTGACGCCGGCCCTGTCGAAGCCTTCGAGAATAAGATCTTCGAGTTCATCGTTGATTTCGAGGGTGTCCATGTGCCCGTTCTCGGGCAACGACATCGCAAGGCAGACTGCTGAATATCCGGTAAAGGTGCCGATTTCCAAAATATTCCGCGGTCCTGTCGCCTCGACCAACATTTTCAGAAACCTGCCCTGTACCGCACCTGTGAGCATCCTTCCATGATTCGTCCTGATATGGGTCTGTTTTTCTATCCACTCCAACGCTTCCGTCTGCCTTGTCGAGTGCTCCTCTATGTATTTGTATAAATTTTCCATAATCAGATAAAAGTGAGGCGGCAGAGAGTGTCGGCATCGAAAATGCGTCTTGCGGCGCTGCGGATTTCCTCTGCCGTGACCGCCTCGATTTTCTCTTTTGTGCATTCGTCCGAAAGCACCCGCCCATAAGCCAAGAGGCTCTTCCCCATGGCCAGGCATTGCGTCTCGCCGTTGTCCGAGCTTATCGCCATCTGTCCGAGAAACTGTTTTTTCGCTGCAGCGAGTTTTCTCTCAGACAGGAGTTCCGTCTGCAGTTTCCCGATTTCCTTTGCGACAGTCTTGTTGCAACGCTCTAAATTATCTTTGTCGCAGCCGAGACAGACCGCCACTATCCCGCTGTCCGAGTACTGCGTATAACTGCATTCCACCCCGTAAACCCATCCGTTCTTTTCCCTGAGTTCATAGTTCAGAATGGAATTGCTCGCCGGACCTCCGAGGATGTTGCACATCAGAATCGTAGCTATCCGCTCTTTTTCCTCGTACAGAGACGGCCCGAGATTTCCTATGACGCAGTTCACCTGATGGTTTTTCTTGTTGACAGTCTTGTCGAATTTATGTGCGGCGCAGGCATTGGAAAGGCTCCGATGGCAGTCTGGAAGAATGAAATTCTCATGGATGGTACTGCCGTTGGCCGGTTCCCGGCCAATATCATTGCATCGCAACCATTTTCCAGCTGTTTTCCGGATGAATTTTTCCATCCTGTCTTCATCGATATCGGCTACTACCGTGAACGCCATCCTGTCTGGCGTAAACTTTTCCCTGACGAACCCGGCCAGCTCGGCGCTGCCTATTTTCTTTACCGAAGCGATGGTCCCGAGGATAGGGGAGGCGAGCGGATGGCCTGCGAAAATCATCTCTTCGAACTTGTCGTAAATGTCTTCGGAAGGAGAATCCTTGTATGAATTTATTTCGTCGATGACCACGCCTTTTTCGATTTCTATCTCCGTCTCGGGAAATGCCGGCGTAGTCGCGAGTTCGAACAGCAGGTTGGCGGCTTTCGGCAGATCTTCTTTCAGTACCGTTGCATGCAATACGATTTCTTCCTTGGTAGTGAATGCGTTGAGTTCTCCTCCCAATTTGTCGAGATATCCGTTGATGACGGAAGCGCTCTTCCTGTTCGTGCCCTTGAATATGGTATGTTCCGTAAAATGCGCTATGCCGGAGTGGTAGCCGTCCTCGTCCCGGGTCCCGCATTTGATGCTCAAGGCGCAGTATGCAGCTGCTGATCCTGTCCTTTTTACGGCATACTGCAGCCCGGCCTCTGTTTTTCCGTATCTCATGTTCCCAACCCTTCCCGGAATTATCTTGTAGCTATTCTGTTCAGGTCCTCGAGCAGAAAGCCGGGCCCGAACTTGGACGTGATTCTGTGTTTCCTGTAATAATAAAGTTCATGAGTCGCGGCGTCTATAAGCATTTTATAGCAGTATGACCCCTTTTTCCCGTCTGTAGGATATACGGTGAAGCTGACCAATGTTTCAGGCGTCTGATTCATCATGATTTCATCGGCGGTATCCGCATCCGTCACGCTGATGCCGTTTTTGAAATACACTTTTCTGACATTTTCCGTGATGGCATCGGACAGGTCCTCTTCGGCAAAGACGATGTCCATATTTTCCGAACTGCTGAGATTCATGGTATAATTGCTCAGGCCCGAATACGCAGCCACGTCTCTTTCCATCGAAAGCAGGATGTGGTCCTGAAGAATATCGAGCAAAGCCGGCAAAAGAACGAATTCGCGGCCTGTCGGATTGTCTGCGGACATGATCGGCACCGTCACCACGTCGAGCATCCTGTTCAGGCCCTTGGACGCCTCTTCTCCGCCTTTCATGACGGAAAGCATGACCAGCCCGGGCTCCGATTCTTTTTTGAACTGCCCTTTGACCGCCATCAGGAAATAATATCCGTCATCGGTCTTGATTTTCTCGAATTCCGACAGGGAGCAGAATTCGAATGGCGAAATCCTCCATCTGTTCTGCACCTCGTCCTTGAACACCTGATCGAAAAAAAGATTTCCGGTCAGCACTACTTTCGTAGTCTTCTCGGTGAAATCCTCGATTTTCATTTTCTTAGTATTGATCTGTGCCTGTGCCGACGATATCAGCGGCAGCATTGCCACGGCAAGAGATAAAATAACCCTTTTATACATCATTCAAAATCAAAAATCCGATATTTTATCGGCAAAGATAGAAAATTATACTTATTTTTGTAAGATATGTCACAGTATATAGTATCAGCCAGAAAATATCGTCCCGACAGTTTCGAATCGCTTGTCGGACAAGAAAATATCGCCAGAACGCTAAAAAATTCCATAAAACGCGGACAGCTGGCCCACGCCTATCTTTTCTGCGGACCTCGCGGAGTAGGGAAGACCAGTACTGCCAGGATTTTTGCGAAGACCATAAACTGCATGAATCCGGGGCCGGACATGGAGCCTTGCGGCCAATGCGAATCGTGTCTCTCATTTGCCGAAGGGCGTTCTTACTGCATCCATGAACTGGATGCAGCTTCGAACAATGGCGTCGACGACATAAAGGCTCTGATAGACCAGGTGCGTATCCCTCCTCAAACCGGGAAGTACAGCGTCTATATCATCGACGAGGTGCACATGCTCAGTTCTTCAGCATTCAATGCCTTTCTGAAAACGCTCGAGGAGCCGCCTGCATATGCGATTTTCATTTTGGCCACGACGGAGAAGCACAAGATACTTCCCACTATTCTGTCGCGTTGCCAGACTTATGATTTCAACAGGATTTCCATAGAGGGAATAGTCGGGAATCTGAAATCCATAGCAGGGAAAGAGGGCGTGGACATAGATGACGAGTCGCTTCACGTGATAGCGATGAAGGCGGACGGCGCCATGAGAGATGCGCTGACCATATTCGATCAGACCGTGGCTTTCTGCGGAAAGACCGTGAAATACGAAGAAGTCATAAAAAATCTCAATGTCCTCGATTACGAGTACTCTTTTTCCCTGACCGATGCATTCCTGTCTGGAGACTATAAGACTGCATTCCTGAAGTTCGATGAAATTTTAGCCAAGGGTTTCAATGCCCTGCATTTCGTTTCGGCTCTCAGTGCACATTTCAGGGATTTGCTCGTGAGCCGGACATCCGGGCTCGAGGCCCTGCTGGAACTGCCTGATTCCTTGAAGAAAAGATATGCGGAACAGGCTGCGCGGTGTCCGCTGCCGTTTATATATGAGGCTATGAATATCACGGTCCAGTGCGAGACTGCATATCGCACCGCTGTCAATCCGCGCTTCATGATAGAACTCACTCTCATGAAGCTGAGCACCATAACGGCAAAGATATCGGGTCAGGCGGCACAGCAGTTTTCTCCTGCAGGGCATTCTGCATCCGCTGCACCTGTATCAGCTGTACCTGTATCAGCTGCACCTGTATCAGCTGTACCTGCATCCGCTGTACATGCATCTGTTGCACATGCTACACCTGCGTCTGCTGCACATGCGTCTACTACGCCTGCTACACCAGCGTCTGCCGCTCCTGTATCTGGCGCTCCAATATCAGCTGTTCCTGCATCAGCTGCTCCTGCGTCGGCATCTCCAGCATCTGCTACTCCTGTATCTACGACTCCGGCATCCGCCGCTCCGGTTGCACATGCATCGGAAACACCTAAGCCGAGGAAGACCCGCAATACGGGAAAAACTTCTGCATTCTCCCTGAATTCCATCATGTCCGATTCTTCCGGAAACGCAGCCGAAGCATCCGGTTCCGCAAATGTTTCCGCCAAGGCTCCTCTATCGGACGAGGAAATCATGTCCAAATGGCCTGATCTTGTGGCGCAGTATGCTTCGAAACCGAGACTCAGCAATACATTGAGCGCATCCAAACTTTCAGTAGTATCGGATGACGGAGTGCGGTTTTTGATATTCAGTGTCCTGAATACCGCTCAGAAGGAATGGATAGAAAGCAAGCTCCTGCACGAGCTCGAGGGCAGATTCCGTATAGTGTCCGGCGTATCTGACATCAAGCTGCGCGTAGATGTGACACCGGAGGAGGAGCGGCCGCAGACAGTGTATATGCCGAGTGAAAAGGCAAAGGATCTGATGGCAAAAAACGATGAAGTCCGGAATCTCGTTTCAGATTTCGGATTAGATGTAAGGTAATACAAACGTCTCAGTGACGTCTAAATAACGGAAACATGAAACTGCGTTGCGAAAATTTAGTCAAGAAATACGGGCCGAGAACAGTCGTGAAAGGCGTATCGATGGAAGTCGA
>CALUSD010000092.1 GCA_944323295.1 uncultured Bacteroidales bacterium
CCTTTTCATAGCGCGCAGGACCGTTGTGGCAGGCCAGCATGGTGTATCGTGAAGGGTCCTCCTCGCGGATTTTATCCTCCAATGCCTGTGTTACCTTTCTTGTAAATTCATAGTAGCGCGGCAGATCTGTCGTATCTCCGTCCGGATAAGGCTGATGCAGAAGAATCTCGTTCATGTAGCCCCAGATCATCACGCTCGGCCGGTTGAAATCCTGTCTGACCATCTCCACTGCCATGTTCACGCAGTTTTCGAGGAATGCCTCCGTTTCAGTCACGGTATTGATGACCGGTATTTCGACGGAAGTCACTATGCCGAGTTTGTCGCACATGTCCATCACCACCGGGTCCTGAGGATAATGTGAAACGCGCAGGAAATTACCACCCATTTCTTTCAGCAGCATCACGTCCTGCACATGAAATTCATCGCGGAGAGCATTGCCCGTATGGGCAAAATCCTGATGGCGCGCCGTCCCCACGAGTTTTCTGTGGCGGCCGTTCAGGAAAAAGCCTTCGTCCGGGTCGAATCTGAACCAGCGGAAGCCCACCGGCTCGGACACCTCATCGAGAACTTCCCCGGACTTCCTGTCCCGGATGCTCACCTGCATGGTATAGAGATACGGGTCGTCGATATCCCAGAGATGCGGATTTTCCAGACCCAAGTTTTTCGAAATGACGGTCATGGTCTCGCCGGCAGGGATTTTCACTTTTGCTTCGTCAGAAGCAGCCGTATGTCCGTCAGAATCTTTCAGCTCATATTTCACGATGACATCGGCACGGTCTGGAGAATCATTCGTCAGCAAAGCCCTGACATTGGCCACGGCCGCCTCCGCACTTACCTCCGGGGTCGTGACATAAATGCCGGACGAAGCATGGTCCGAAGTCGCGACATGGACCGGATCGACGAATTTCAGATACACGTCCCTGTATATGCCTCCGAAAAAGGTAAAGTCGGCGGAAAGAGGCGGGATATCCGGGTTGTAGCGGTTATTCACGTTCACTGCTATGAGATTTGACTTGCCGAACTCCACGTACGGGGTGATATCGAAGCAGAAGCGGGTATAGCCGCCGATATGGTCGCCGACATGCGTGCCGTTCACGTAGAGTGATGTCTCCTGATTCGCTCCTTCGAAATAAATGATGACGCGTCGGTCGGCGAAAGACTCGGGAACAGCCACGGATTTGCGGTACCATGCGCCTCCACGATACATTCCCGGTACGTCATCCTCGGCATCTGCAGCATTCCATGTATGAGGGATGTTCACGACAGTCCATGCACAGCTGTCAGTCGCGGATACGGCGTCCCTGCTGAATTCCCAGGATTCGTTGATGGTGTATGCTGCCCGTGGCCGGGCAATGACGGCGGCCGCCGAAAGTACAAGAATGATGGTCAATAATGTTTTTTTCATGTTATATAATATCTTTTATTCCTTTATCGTCATTCCGGGCGCAGCCGGGGCATAATAACAGATCTCTCGACTGCGCTCGAGATGACATCAAGAGCGCTGTTGAGAGACGGTGACGGCGAGCACTGTTGACCCCGGCAGGGGTTGTATTCCAGTGCGAGCTGCACCGTCTCGAGACATCTCGAGATGACAGGGAGAGAGTTAATTCGCTGCCGGAATAGGTCGTGCGGCTCTCGAGCGTCTCGCCGGAAGGCAGATAGACCTTCACATCGAGAGCGACCTTCTCCGGCATGCCATCATAACTTCCCTCCCGGGCGCCCGCAGTCAATGTCATGGACGAATCGTCCCACGAGAAAAGCACCTTGGAACAGCATCCGCCGGCATAGTCCATGCCGTCGCCCTCGTCATCATACCAGAGGAAAGAGCCGTCCGCACCGGCATAGACCCGCACCTCCAAAGTACTGTCCGGATACTCGCAAGCCCATTGCTTCGCCTCCGCCATAGGAATGATGGAGCCTGCACGCACATACAGCGGAAGCTCGTCCAATACGCTCGGACGCACCGCATACGAACCTCCTTCGAAAACTTCGCCGCTCCAGAAGTCGTACCAGACGCCTTTGCCATAAGGCAGATAGACTCCGACCTCCGGCTCCTCCGATACCGGACTGCAGACAGGATGCACTAAAAATGCCGGACCGAACATATAGGACCCGGAGTCTCCGAAAGTCCTGCGGTCGGAAACAAAGTCCATCACCAATGGCCGCATCATCGAATAACCTGCCTCTGAAACCATATACGATACCGAGTAGATATAAGGCAGCAGACGATAGCGGAGACGGATATATTTCAACTGGTTGTCATAATACGGAGTTCCCGGCTCCCCGAACTGCCATATCTCGCGAGGGACATCAGTCCCGTGTGCACGGAATATCGGTGTGAAAGCTCCGAACTGGAACCAGCGGGAATAAAGCTCCTTGTAATCCTCGCTTCCGAGCCCGTCAGGATAGATGCCGTCCCCCTGGAACACGCGGAAACCTCCCGTATCCGAGGTCCAGTACGGAATTCCCGATACGCACAGGTTAAGCCCGGCAGAGAGCTGCCTGCGCATGTTCTCCCATGTCCCCGTCACATCTCCAGACCATACGGCCGTCCCGTATTTCTGCTGCGAAGCAAAAGCCGAACGGGTAAAGATGAAAGGTCTCCTGTCTGGCGCGGCTTCCCTCAGCCTGCCGTACAAATCTTTCATCATCACCAACGAATATG
>CALUSD010000093.1 GCA_944323295.1 uncultured Bacteroidales bacterium
CATCGAACAGCCTCTGCGCTATCTCCGTCCTTCCAGAAGACGAATTCAGGAGCTTCAGATCCGATGCATTGGACATGAATCCCACTTCCACGAGGACTGCCGGCATCTTCGTACTCCACAACACCCAGAACGGGTCCTGGGAAACGCCTCTGCTGTGCTTTACAGGGCCTTTCGTCATTTCCCTGTCGGCTTCCGCCGCGAAAGTAAGGCTCTGCTCATAAAAGGCGTTCTGCATCAGGTTGAAGAATATGAAAGATTCTGGATCGTTGGGGTCAAAGCCCTGGTAATCCGTAGTATAGTCCTCCTCGAGCATTATCACCGAGTTCTCCCTGCGGCACACATCCATGTTCGATGAGAGCTTGTCATATCCGAGAATATGGGTCGAAAAACCATGCGCCTGGGACGATGCCGCCGCATTCACATGTATCGATATGAAAAGATTGGCATTATTTCTGTTCGCTATCGCCGCCCGGTTGTTCAGGGTCACGTAGACATCGGTGGAGCGGGTGTAGACCACCTTGACATCCGGATATGCCGCGCTGATTTTAGCGCCTAACTTTTTTGCTATGTCGAGATTGATGTTTTTTTCCAGGACACTGCCGTCCCTGCTGACGCAACCGGGATCCTTCCCGCCGTGTCCCGGATCGATGACGACGGTTTTCAGCCGCAGGTCTCCGTCATTCGCAGCTCCGGCCGGATACGGGAACAAAAAAAGCATAAGGGAAATGATTACGCCAATATATCGCAGAGTTTTCATTCTACCGGTACCATTTGATAATAAATTTTGAAAAATTTCAAAACAGTTTCTAAATTTGCGCCTTGCAAAAATATGAATTTTTGCTGAATATAAAGAGATTTAATGTCACAATATAAACCAGGGCCATTGAGCAGAAATAAGGACAGGCTGTTGCTGGCGGTGATCGTGCTTATGATTCTAAGTTCATTCACGGTCTCTTCCCAGGATGACAGACGTTCCAGACGCAACCGCCAGCGGGCCGAGCGCGTAGAAGCCCGAGCGGACACGCTGCCGGCCGTCAGCGATTCGATGCAGGCGGTCCTCGACTCCACCGCAATAGCCGACTCCATTGCGGCGCAGGATTCCATCATTGCGGCGCAGGATTCCATCGAACTGCTCAACAAAAGTTCTTTGGACATGCCGGCATACACTACGGCAAGGGATTCCATCATAGAAGACTTTACCGACGGCAAACGGATGATCTATTATTACGGAGACGTCAAGGTCAAGTACCAGAACATGGAGCTGTCCGCGGACTATATGGAATACGACATCCAGACCAAGACGGTATATGCCAGAGGCACGAAAGATTCCACCGGGCTTATCACCGGCATGCCTACCATGACTCAGGGGGACAAGACATATACGATGGAGGAGCTCCGGTACAATTTCGACACCGGCAAGGCCCGCATCAGCAACATGGTGACCCAGGAACAGGACGGCATCCTGCACGGCAAGAACATCAAGATGATGCCGGACAAGTCCATAAATGTCACCAATGGAAAATACACCGTGTGCGATGCAGAGCATCCTCACTACTACCTGCATCTGACCGCCGCCAAGGTGATGACCAAGCCTTCTCAGAAAACCGTATTCGGGCCTGCGTATCCCGTCATCGAAGACGTGCCGCTTTTCCCTGTCATACTGCCTTTCGGATTCATTCCGAAGAGGCCGGATAGAGCTACGGGCATGCTGATGCCGACTTTCGGAGAAGAGGCCGCGCGAGGATTCTATCTCAGGGATGCCGGAATGTATTTCGTCATCGGGGACTATTTCGACATTGCCCTGACGGGAGACATATATACCCTCGGCTCATGGGCTGCCCAGGTCGATTCGAGATATAAAATCAATTACAAGTGTACGGGAAACTTTTCCATCAACTATTCGAATGACCAGACAGGAGAGAAAGGCAGCACGGACTTCATGCAGACGAGAAACTTCGGTGTGAGATGGAGCCATTCGCAGGATTCCAAGGCCAGACCGGGGACATCGTTCAGCGCATCCGTAAACTTTTCCAGCCCGTCGAACAGCCGGTACAACTCGACATCGGTGACCGAGGCCCTGCAGAACCAGATTTCCTCATCCATTTCGTACTCGAAAAACTGGAACGGCAAATTCAACCTTTCCCTCAACGCGCTTCACAGCCAGAACTCCCTGGACAGCTCATACTCTTTCACGCTGCCTAACCTCACATTTTCCGTAAGCCGCTTCTACCCGTTCAAAAGGAAAAACAGGGTGGGGAAAGAAAGATTCTATGAAAAATTTTCTCTCAGCTACAACACCACGCTGCAGAACAAGATAAATTTCAAGGCATCGGAATTCAACCAGCCGGGATTTCTGAACAAGTTCCAGAACGGAATGACCCACAGTTTCAGCATCGGTCTGCCGGATTTCTCCCTGTTCACGTACATACACTTCGCTCCGAGCATCAGCTACGGCATGAACGGGTTTTTCAGGGCTACGGAACAGGTATACAATCCCGACACGGATGAAATAGAAGAAATCGAAGGCGACCAGTTCAGCAAATTCGGAGCCACGCATACGTATTCCGGAAGCATCTCCGCCAGCACGCGTCTCTACGGTCTTTTCAATTTCGGAAAGCACAGGAAGATCCAGGCCATAAGGCACGTCATAACCCCTTCGATATCATTTTCCTACAGTCCTGAAAAAGGCACGTACTTCAACGGCTGGAGAACTTTGAATTACGTAGACAAGTTCGGAGTGCAGAAAACGCATGAATACAACATATACTCCGGGCAGATCTATTCTCCTCCGTCGAGAGGCGAAACGGGAAGCGTCAGCCTGTCCATAGGAAACAATCTCGAAGCCAAGGTCAGATACCTCCGCGATACCACAGGAAAAGGCGAAAAGAAAATAAAGCTCATCGACCAGCTGACCCTGAGTACGAGCTACAACCTGCTGGCAGATTCCCTGAATCTCAGCAACATCAACCTGTCCATGTCCACGTCCGTGTTCAACAAGATAGGTATCAGCGCGAGCATGGTACTCGACCCGTATGCCATAGACAACCAAGGACGCAAATACAACAAGTTCAACGTCCAGACACGCGGATGGCTGAAACCGGTGAGACTTACGAGCGCGAACGCGTCCATATCCTACTCCCTTTCCGGAGAAGGCAAGACGAACGGCAACGACGGCTCTGCACAGGCCGGCGGAAATCCTGCCAACGAATACACGAAGATATATTACCACCCCATCACGGGAGAATACATACCCGGAGGATGGCTGTACTATATGAATCCGAATGCACCGTGGTCGGTAAACTTCAACTACTCATACAGTTACAGCCGCTCCTACCAGAATTCCAACGGGCAGCTCATCACAAACCACCGGCACACCCAGACTCTCGGCGTGTCAGGCAATCTCAAGCTGACCCCGGCACTCTCTCTGCAGCTGTCCACGAACTTCGACATCATGGAATTCAAAATGTCCACGACACAGTTGAGCGCGACGTACGACCTGCATTGCTTCAATATCACGTTCTCGTGGATTCCGAGCGGACAATGGGAATCCTGGTCGTTCAAGATTGCGGCGAATGCAGCCGCACTGTCCGACCTGCTGCGG
>CALUSD010000094.1 GCA_944323295.1 uncultured Bacteroidales bacterium
GCCGGTGCCCCGTCCCATACCGCGCAAGCCTCGCATGGTCTGCATCATTCCGCTGGAAAGGTCATTGAAACCGCGGTTGTTGGTGTTGTTGGCATTGAGGATTATGCTGATCTGGCTGTTTTCGGAAAAACGTCCTGCCATTCCCGCGGCCTGATACCTCCAGTCTCCCGTTCCTTCATATTTTCCGCGCAAATCATGCCCGCCTCCTGCCATTGCGTTTCCGAACCATCCGTCCATCATGCCAGGCTTTACGGAAAGATCTATCACTGTCTCCTCATCGCCGTCATCGATACCGGTAAACTCGGCCTGCTCGGACTTTTTCTCGACCACCCGGACTTTCTCTATGATTTTGGCAGGTATGTTTTTGGTCGCCAACTGAGGGTCATCCAGGAAAAACTCCTTTCCGTCTATCATGACTTTGGTAATGGTTTCTCCGTTCGCCGTAATCGAGCCGTCCGCCCCCACTTCTACTCCCGGCAGTTTTTTCAAGAGCTCCTCCAACATGTCATTGTCCGAAGTCTTGAAAGACGCGGCACTGTATTCCATCGTATCCTTCTTGACTATGATCGGATTTCCGATAGCCGTCACACTCGCAGCCTCGAGGACCTGCAGATCCTGCTGCACCTTGATTTCCCCGAGATCTATAGCCTTGTCTACGGTAATCTCTTTTTCGAAAGTCTTGTAACCCATCAGTTCGACTTTCAGCTTATAATCGCCTTTGCCCACCTTTATAAGTGTGGCAACACCCTCGGCCGTACTGAGAACATATCTTGTAGGCTCTTTCTGACCTTCCGGCGTCAACGACACGGTCGCGAAACCGACAGGTTCGGAATTGGACTCGTCCGTAAGTTTCATCCTTACGGTAAAGCCGGTCTGGGCAAATGCAGATAAATGAATCGACAGCAAAAGAATAACTACCAAGAAGCGCAACAGGAATGCCTGCACTGGATGAGTGTCCGTCATAATTTTTTACACTGATACAATAACGTCAGTTCGACGAATTTATGTTGTTCAGGACTAAGGAATTCGTCGAACAGTCGTTACGGATTTCTTCGAAATCCAATTGTCTTAAACCCCAGTCACTGTAGCGACAGCCCCTTTTCAAGGGGCGCCACCCCCATTCGCCCCCTCGCTGGGGGCTCGTCGCAGAACTCCGTTCTGCTCCTTCAGCGGTAGTTCGATGACTTTCAACAAGTTGAAATTCGTCGAACTCACGTTACAATAGAAAACCAGACCGTTTTCACGACCTGTCGACAAAAAAACGCGCATATATATGCAAAATTGATGCCTGATTCGGAAAGATTGCGGAAGCACCTCGGCATTATTTTATCCTGTCCGGATTGGCTTCGATAAAATGCTTCCAGTCTCCAGATGTCCTGGCTGAGGATAAAGGATTGGTCAGATGGAAATAGTGGCACAGGGCCAATGCCAATGCATCCGTCGCATCAAGATGCTCCGGAGCGAACTCGACATTCAAAATCTTTCTGATCATAGTCCCCACCTGCTCCTTCGAGGCTGCACCGGCTCCGGTAATGGAGATTTTGGCTTTCCTCGGCGCATATTCAGTCACCGGTATCCCGCGTTTGAGAGCTGCAGTAATGGCGGCCCCCTGGGCCCTGCCGAGTTTCAGCATCACCTGCGGATTCTTCCCGTAAAACGGAGACTCTACGGACAGTTCGTCCGGGCGGTAAATATCGAGGAGGTCTTCCATTTTCTCACTCACTTTCCGCAATTTGGCGAAATGATCCTTTTCCTTTCTCATATCGAGGACACCCATATCCACGAAGGAGACATCCCTGCCGATTACGCGAATGACCCCGAAACCCAACAGATTGGTTCCAGGGTCTATTCCCATTATTATTTTCTCTGTCTTACAATTCATTGCCTGACAAGGGAGTTTACTCCCGTAAATGACCGAAGTCCGACACCCGACGCAACGCCGCAGTGTGCGCATATATTATCCAAGGCCGCCGGTTTGTCAGAAGGCGTGCAATGCAAGGCCGCAAGGGTGAGGACAAGGGAGTTTACTCCCGTAAATGACCGAAGTCCGACACCCGACGCAACGCCGCAGTGTGCGTCTTCTTACAAACCGGGATTATATGATGTCGAAACCGGTATAAGGCCTCAACGCCTCCGGAACAACCACCCTTCCATCCTTCTGATTATCCTCGAGAAGAGCCGCCACCACACGAGGGAGAGCGAGGGAGCTTCCGTTCAAGGTATGAGCAAGCTGGATTTTGCCATCCGCATCCTTGTATCTGAGTTTGAGCCTGTTGGCCTGGTATGATTCGAAATTGGATACGGAACTGATTTCAAGCCATCTGCCCTGTGCTGCGGAATATACTTCGAAATCGTAAGTAATCGCCGATGTAAAACTCATGTCTCCACCGCAAAGACGAAGTATTCTGTATGGAAGTCCGAGTTTGTTGACGATACCTTCTACATGAGCTATCATTTCATCGAGGGCTGCGTAGGAATTCTCAGGCTTCTCTATTCTGACGATTTCGACCTTGTCGAACTGATGAAGTCTGTTCAAGCCCCTGACGTCTTTTCCATATGAGCCCGCTTCCCGGCGGAAACAAGGGGTATAGGCAGTCATTTTTATCGGAAAATCATTGTTTCCGAGAATAACGTCGCGATAGATATTCGTCACAGGGACTTCTGCAGTTGGCACAAGATAGTAATTGTCGAGGTTTGCATGATACATCTGTCCCTCCTTGTCAGGGAGCTGGCCCGTACCGAAACCGGAGGCCTCGTTCACCATCACTGGAGGCTCGACCTCCAAATATCCCGCGGCAGTATTGATATCGAGAAACATGTTGATCAGGGCTCTCTGCAGCCTTGCACCCTTGCCTTTATAGACAGGGAAACCTGCTCCGGTCAGTTTTACGCCGAGATCGAAATCTATGATATCCAGTTTCTTCGCCAATTCCCAATGAGGAAGCGCGTCCGGTCCGAGCTCAGGAATTTGATTCCCCATCTTCACTACGACGTTGTCCTCGGCACCTTTGCCCTCAGGCACCATGTCGCACGGGATATTCGGGAGGAGCACCATCAATGACTCGAGTTCGGAATTGTTCTCATTCGACTGCGCCTCCAATTCCTTCGACTTATCTTTCAATACCGCCACCTCGTTTTTAACGGCATCCGCAGCCTCCCTGTTGCCTTCTTTCATAAGAGAGCCGATCTGCGCCGCTTTCTGTTTCTGCTGAGCCAAGCAGCTGTCGAGTTCCGCCTGCATGGAGCGTCTGTTTTTGTCAAGCTCCACTATCCTGTAGACAATCTCGCCCGCATCGAAATTCTTCACGGCGAGTTTTTTTATCACATAATCAGGATTTTCCCTGAGCAATTTAAGTGTCAACATAGCGATATAAATTTTATGAAAAAAGAGGACTGACGCTCCCCCGGAGCACAATCCTCTTCAATCCTACATTTCTCCGGGAATCCCTTAATTCTCAAAAGGGACCACCGAAACATATGATTTGGCGTCTGCCTTCTTGCAGAACTGTACTTTGCCGTCAATAAGGGCGAAAAGCGTATGATCCTTGCCCATTCCGACATTCTGGCCCGGGTTGTGCACCGTACCGCGCTGACGGACAAGAATATTGCCTGCCTTCACTACCTCACCTCCGAATTTCTTCAGGCCGAGTCTTTTGCTATGAGATTCACGACCGTTCTTCGAACTACCTACACCTTTTTTATGTGCCATAATAAAATCCTCCTGAGTCTTAGTAATTAAGCGATTTCGTTAATCTGAATCTTGGTAAGATTCTGACGGTGACCATTCAGTTTCTGATAGCCTTTACGGCGTTTCTTCTTGAAGACAAGCACCTTTTTGCCTCTGCAAGTATCGTCGAGGACGGTAGCTTTCACCACTGCGCCATCCACGTAAGGAGCGCCAACCTTTACATTGCCGTCCGCATCGATAAGGAGCACCTTGTCGAACTCGAGGGAAGCACCTTTTGCTTCAGGAAGGCGGTTTACAAAAATTTCCATACCAGCTTCCACCTTAAACTGCTGGCCTGCAATATCCACAATTGCGTACATAAAACTTGAAACTTAAAAGTTTTGACCGTAAGCGGCTGCGAAAACAGCTCTTTATCAATAGCTTAGCGGCCTTGTATCTGATTTTGGTCTGCAAAAATAACACTTTTTGCCGAGATGACAAAAAAAAATGGTATTTTTGTCTCGGTCATCGAACCGGTCTATTTTATTCATTGCCGACTATGGACACTCCATTTATTTACGACACATTTGTAACAGGGAAAAATTTTATCGGCCGGAAAGCCGAGTGCTCCGCATTGACGAATCTTTTGGAGAACGGGGAAAACGTCTGCATCTACGAGCCGCCGATGACCGGAAAAAAGTCCCTCGTATATCAGACGCTTTTCAATATGAGATTAGCAGGCAAGCATTATTCAGTCTGCGAGGCCGACCTGTTCAACGTCCGGTCAGTCAGGCATTTCCTGCTGAAGTTAGGCTCTTCGCTCATCCGTTCATCCGCTTCTACGCCGGACGAATACGGTGAACTGGTTGCAGGCATGCTCGACGGTACGCATTTCGTTTTCGACCAGGAGCGTTTTTCACTCGAAGATGAAGTCATTTCCATCGACGGGGAGCCGGACGAAAACGATATCAGACAGTTGCTGTCATTGCCCGGAAAGCTTGCCGAGGGCAAAAAAACCGCCTTCTACGTAATTATCGACGGATTCCATGATCTGCTGAAGATGGACGAGGCCGAGTATGAGAAGATATTCAGGATATTGCTCGAAACGATTTCGAGCAACAGGAGCAGCGAGTACTCTCCGTCTTTCATCCTTATCGGCTCCAAAGTAAACGCCATGAAGCATATTTTCGAGGAGAAGCGGTATTTCTACAGGCAGATCGAGCATCTTCCCTTAGGCAAAATAGGCAGCCGGGAGATTTCGGACCATATAATGAAAGGATTCCAGCTCGGAGGAAAGGTCATAGAACCGGACCTCATAGCCGGCGCAGTCAGGCTTTTCGACAATAACATCTGGTATCTGAATCATTTTTCAGCCATCTGCGATTCCCTGTCGAAAGGTTTTCTGAACGAGGGAATACTCTTGGATGCGCTGAATATCATGATTTCCATTCACAGGCACAGGTTTCTCGCCATTACCGACGACCTGACGGCCCATCAGATGAGTCTGCTGAAGGCGATTCTCGACGGCGAGTCGAAGTTCAGTTCGGTGGAAGTGATAGAGAAGTACGGCCTGAATTCTTCGGCAAACGTCAGGAGGGTCAAGGATGCCTTGAAAAAGAAGGAGATAGTGACGTTTAATGACAGGGAGGAGGCGGAAATCATGGATCCGCTTTTCAAATATTGGATTGAAAAATATTTTTTTGAAAGATAAATATATGATGGAGTATATGGAGTATATGTATATATGGAGTATACATGGAGTACGGATAGTATCTCCGGCGGTCCTCCCCACTCTGTGGGTCCCCTCCCTTTTCGGGAGCCAATGCCGCCGGAGATACTATCCGTACTCCAATGCAAAAACAATATTTGTAATAATTTGTAATATCCGTACTCCAATATAAAACCAATAATTTGCAATATCTATACTCCAATACAAAAACAATATTTGTAGTATCAGTACTCCAACACAACCAATACAAAAACAATAATTTATAATATCCATACGCCAATACAAAAACAATATTTGTAATATGGGAAAGAAGAAATTAGTGGTGCTGACGGG
>CALUSD010000095.1 GCA_944323295.1 uncultured Bacteroidales bacterium
CAGCATACCTGAACTCGAGACCATGCCGGAAAGGTTTTACCGCGGCGCGCGGAAAATAGTGCTCGAAGCCAACTACAAGAATCCGTCGTTCGGACCGGAACAGCTGAGAATGCTCGGGAAAGAAGGCGGCATCTACGTATCCGGCAAACGCTGGCTCCTGTATCAGGCTCTGACCGGATTCAAAATTTTTACCGGAGAAAACCCGGACTTTCAGCGAATGTGCAAGGTTATCTGAAAAATATTGTCTAAATTGCACGGTTGTTTCGGGCCTTGAGGATACTTCAAGGTCAAAACCATGAAAATAAACGCGATATGTCTTTAAACAAGGTAATGCTTATCGGCAATGCAGGCAAGGACCCGGAAGTAAGATATTTGGAGAACAACGGGAAGGTGGCTACTTTCAGGCTTGCCACTACCGAAAGATACAGGGACAGAGAAGGGAACATCCGTGAAATCACGGAATGGCATACCGTAGTTTCATGGCGTAGCTTGGCGGACATGGTCGAAAAATATGTCAGGAAAGGCTCGCAGCTTTTCGTGGAAGGGAGACTGAGGACGAGAGCATGGAACGACAGGGCCGGCAACACGAGATACGAAACCGAGATTGCCGCTGAAAACATACAGCTTCTCGGGAGGCCGCAGGAATCCCGGCAGAATGAGACAGGCAAAACGGCACCGAAGCCTGCTCCGGAGCCATCCCGGACACAGACGACAGGACAGACGGCCGGGATTGCGGATGGAACGGCGCTAAACATCGCTGACGACGATCTTCCGTTCTGACGGTGCGGCGGGGTCCCGAGCCTGCCTACGGACATGACGCGCCGGCATCCCGAGCGTAGCCGGGGGAGCAGTCGGGGGATCTGCCACATTGATTTAAAGAATACGATATAATATTTTATAAACACAAAACATAAACTCATTGACATCATGAAGTTAGACGTTGTTCTCGGCCTCCAGTGGGGAGACGAAGGCAAAGGAAAGATAGTCGACGTTTTAGCAGGGAACTATCCTGTAGTCGCCAGATTCCAGGGCGGCCCAAATGCGGGACACTCCCTTCATTTCGAAGGCAAAAGTTTCGTCCTGCGGTCCATTCCTTCCGGAATTTTCCGGGACGGAGCCATCAATATCATCGGCAACGGAGTAGTTCTGGACCCTATCACATTCAGAAAGGAATGCGAAAACATCGAAGCTACCGGCGTACCTGTAAGAGAACGCATTGCGGTTTCGAAAAAGGCACACCTGATTCTGCCTACCCACAGGCTTTTGGATGCCGCAAATGAAGCTGCCATGGGAAAGGGCAAGATCGGCTCGACCCTCAAAGGCATAGGCCCGACATATACGGACAAGGTCAGCCGCAACGGACTCCGTGTAGGCGACACCCTTGCGGCAGATTTCCGGGACAGATACGAAAAACTCAAGACAAGACACGTGAAGTAGCTGTCCCAGATGCAGTTCGACTGCAATCCGGAGGCGGAAGAAGCCGAATTCTTCGCTGCCATCGAATATCTGAAAGGATTCCAGCTCATCGATTGCGAATATGTTGTAAACAAACTTCTGAAGACCAAGCCGATATTGGCCGAAGGCGCACAAGGCTCCATGCTCGATATCGACTACGGCTCATACCCTTTCGTCACCTCGTCTTCGACAGCATGTGCAGGCGCGTGCATCGGCTTGGGTGTCGCCCCATCGGAAATAGGGCATGTCTACGGCATTTTCAAGGCATACTGCACACGGGTCGGCAGCGGGCCGTTCCCTACCGAGCTGTTCGACGAGACCGGTGAAAAGCTGAGAAAAATCGGCAATGAATTCGGAGCGGTGACCGGCAGACCGCGCAGATGCGGATGGCTCGACCTCGTGGCTCTGAAATACGCGGTGATGATAAGCGGAGTCACTGACCTCATCATGATGAAATCGGACTGCTTAGATTCGTTCGAAACCATAAAGGTCTGCACATCATACAAGGTAGACGGGCAGGAGACGGATCAGGTACCGTTCGACACTTATGCGGACATCGAGCCGGTCTACACTGAATTCAAAGGCTGGAACGCAGACCTGACCGGCTGCCGCAGCGAAAACGAACTGCCTGCCGAATTCAGAAATTACATTTCCTTCATGGAAAATTATTTGGGTGTTCCTATAAAAATCATCTCCTTGGGGCCAGACAGAGATGCGACTATCATAAGATAAAACGAAACGGAAATGACTGCTACCATAAGAAAATTCCTCAACGACTACCCTGCCGCAAGATGGGCGGCACTCATACTCATAGCCCTGATGATGTTCTTCGCCTACATGTTCGTAGACGTGATGTCACCGCTCAAATCATTGATAGAAGGCGCCAGAGGCTGGGACAGCGGAGTATTCGGCACGTATGCCGCTTCCGAATACATCCTGAACGTATGCGGCTTCCTCATCGTGGCCGGCATCATCCTCGACAAGATGGGAATACGCTTCACGGGAATCCTGTCCGCATCGCTCATGGTAGTCGGCGCCCTGATCAAATATATCGGCATCAGCGACTGGTTCCAGACCACCGAAACATGCGCATGGCTCAACAGCTGGTGGGTAGCCATGCCTGGCAGCGCAAAAATGGCTGCACTCGGTTTCATGATATTCGGATGCGGCTGCGAAATGGCCGGAACGACAGTTTCCAAAGCCATAGCAAAATGGTTCAAAGGCAAAGAAATGGCGCTTGCGATGGGGCTCGAGATGGCTATTGCGCGTCTCGGCGTATTTGCCGTGATGTGGCTTTCTCCTGCCATATCGGACAAATTCGGAGGCTCGGTAGTGGCGCCTTTGGCATTCTGCACCTGTCTTCTGTTGGCAGGACTGATAAACTACATCGTATTTTCAGTGATGGACACCAAGCTCGACAGACAGCTTGTTGCAGCAGGAGAAGCCACTGCGGAAAAAAGTCCTGAAGATGAATTCCACATCAAGGACCTCGGACAGATATTCTCCAGCAAGATGTTCTGGCTCGTAGCCCTGCTTTGCGTGCTGTATTATTCCGCGATATTCCCGTTCCAGAGGTACGCCCCGAACTTTCTCGAAGTGACCTTGAACGTGGATGCAAACACTGCTTCCAGACTGTTCAGCTGCTTCCCGATTTTAGCGATGTGCCTCACCCCGGTATTGGGAATTTTCTTGGACCATAAAGGCAAGGGTGCCTCGATGCTCATGATCGGCGCAGTCATCATGATCGTTTGCCACCTGAGTTTCGCATTTCTGCTTCCGGTATTCCCGTACAAATGGTTTGCAGTGCTTCTGATAGTGATTTTAGGTGTAAGTTTCTCCCTCGTTCCGGCCGCACTGTGGCCGAGCGTACCGAAAATCATCGATGAAAAGATTCTCGGCAGCGCATACTGTCTCATTTTCTGGGTACAGAACATCGGGCTCTGTCTTGTTCCGCTCCTGATAGGGGTAGTGCTGAATTCGACCGGAGGATATCTGATGCCTATGATCATATTCTCCACATTCGGCGTACTTGCCTTTATCCTGAGCCTGCTTCTGAAGGTAGAGGACAGGAAGAAGGGATTCGGTCTGGAACTGCCTAACATACAGGAGAATGAATCCGGAAAGGAATAGGACCGGCATAAGTCGGAGCAGTACGGCCTGCTGGATAGCATTGGTCTGCCTCGTAGTGCCGATGTTCGCATCGTACTTCTTCGACGACATGTTTTCCACCCTGTCCCAGATATTCCAGAATCCGGCGATGCTCGAGTTGGGATGGGACAGCGGAGATTACGGTTTTTATGCCGGCGGCTATTCATTCCTGTGCGTCTGCGGAGGGCTCGTAATATGCGGGATACTGCTCGACATGTTCGGTGTCAGGCTCATTGGCTCCGTTTTTGTCGGACTTATGATTGCAGGTGCTCTGACGGTCTTCGCTGCCCTCGTATCGGGCCTCTCTCCTGAAGCATCGCTCACCATAGCATACATAGGATGCATGCTGTTCGGCCTCGGCAGCGAAATAGCAGGGGTCGCAGTCACACGGTCCATAGCCAAATGGTTCAAAGGCAGAAACGTAGCATTGGCCATGGGCCTGCAGCTCTCCATTGCCCGTTTGGGCACCGCTACAGCCTTTATTCTGGCACCGGTCCTCGTGTCCCAGAAGCCTGACGGCGAAATATACACTCTCATGGAAACAGCCCGCCCGGCCATGTTCGGTCTCGGACTGTTCCTGCTCGGAGGAATACTCTGGGCTGTCTTTGTAGCCATGGACGCAGCTTTCGACAAGGATGCCGGTACCGGCAATGACGGAAGCCACGCAAAAAAGGAAGACAAGTTCCGGTTTTCAGATATTCTGAAAGTCCTGACCAATCCGCGGTTTCTGATGATTGCCTTCCTGTGCGTATTCTTCTACTGCTGCATCATCTCATTCAAGAAATTCGGAACATCCATAGTGATTCCGCGCTTCGGCATGGACATAGATTCGGCCAAATGGATGATCACGATGATTCCGTTTTTCACCGTGATATTCACTCCCTTGTTCGGCGCCCTCGTCGACAAGGTCGGCAAAGCCACGAAATGGATGCTCACAGGAGCGATATTAGTCCTCGCGGCACATATCGTGATGGCTTTTGCACCGCAGGGTACGGCATTTTACGGATATCTTGCCATATCGCTTCTCGGCATAGGGTATTCATTGGTGCCTTCGGCAATGTGGCCTACGGTGCCGAAAATCGTTCCCGAGAAGAATCTCGGCACGGCGTATTCCCTCGTCTACTGGATACAGAACATGGGCATGCTCCTCGTTCCGATATTCGTAGGAATGATTTTCCGGAACACGATAACAGAAGCCGGGAACAGAAGCCAGGAAATAGCCGCGGCGGTAAATGCAGAATACATTTTCATAGGACTCGGGATAGCCGCCGTGACTGTAGCGGCAGCGCTGATCGCATCTTCGCGCAGGCATCCCGAACTGGAAATAGACATGCCTAATAAAAAGTAAAATGTACAGCCAGCTCGACAAAGTCAATTTTCCTTCCGACCTGAAAGGCCTGAGTTTAGAAGAGTTGAAGCAGCTCTGCGAAGAAATACGGGACTATATGATAGAATGCTGCGCCACGAATCCCGGACATCTCGGCTCAAGCCTCGGAGCGGTGGAACTGATCGTAGGTTTCCACTACGTCTACAACTCGCCGTACGACAAAATCGTCTTCGACGTCGGGCACCAGGCATACGCACACAAAATCCTCACGGGCAGAAAGGACATTTTCAGAAAAAACAGGAAAAAAGACGGCATCAGCGGGTTTACAAAAAAAGATGAGAGCGAATACGATGCCTTCGGCGCCGGACATTCTTCCACTTCCATTTCTGCCGCCCTCGGTATCGCCTCCGCGGCAATGATGATGGGGCTGAAAGAAAAGGTCGTTGCCCTGATCGGAGACGGAGCCCTCTCGGGCGGATTGGCATTCGAAGGCCTCAACAATGCCGGGAGCAGCAAGGCCGACCTGCTTGTTATCATAAACGATAACAATATTTCCATAGACAAAAACATCGGGGCCGTCCATGAACATCTGCTGAAACTCACAACGGACCCGACGTACAACAAAATCAAGACCCATATCTGGAACAGAATCGGAGAAGGAAAATTCAGAAAGGCGATTCAGGAAATGGTGATCAGCGCCAAGTCTTCCTTGGTAAAAAAGTCGGGAGGAGACCTTTTCGAAGCTCTCGGATTCAGATATTTCGGCCCGATAGACGGGAATGACATCGGACAGGTAGTGCATATCCTGAAAAAACTGAAAGACCTGAAGGGGCCTCTGATTCTTCACACCATCACGACAAAAGGCAAAGGTTTCGCACCGGCGGAAGAAGACCAGACGGCCTGGCATGCTCCGGGCATGTTCGACCCGCATACAGGGAAAAGGATTGCACCGTCAGGGCACAAGGAAAGCCGTTATCAGGACGTATTCGGCGAAGTCCTGCTGGAGTTGGCAAGGAAAAACGACAGGATAGTGGGAGTGACTCCGGCCATGGCTTCCGGATGCGGTATGAATATTTTGGCGAAAGAAATGCCGGAGCGTTTTTTCGATGTGGGAATAGAAGAAGAGCATGCCGTCACTTTTTCCGCAGGACTTGCTGCCTCCGGGATGAAACCGTTCTGCAACATTTATTCTTCTTTCGCACAGAGGGCCTATGACCAGATTATCCACGATACCGCCTTGCAGAAACTCGGTGTGGTGCTCTGCTTCGACAGGGCCGGTCTGGTGGGGGAAGACGGAGCCACCCATCACGGATGTTTCGACATCGCGGCCTACCGCAGTATCCCGGATACTATAATCGGCGTTCCAAAAGACGAACTCGAACTGAAAAACATGATGTACACGGCAAGCCGGTACAATACCGGACCGTTCATCATCAGATACCCGCGCGGCTACGGCGAAGGCGTCGAATGGAGGAATGAGGATTTTACGGAAATCGCCCCCGGAAAAGCCGAAAAAATATTGGACGGAACGTCCATCTCTGTCATCTGCGCAGGACCTTCGGTCTATCGTGCCATAGAAGCGGCCATGCGTATAAAAGACGAGACAGGATGGAATCCATCCATATATAATATAAGGTATATAAAGCCTCTTGACGAGGAAATGCTCGATGAAATCGTCTCTGCTTCCGACACGATAGTCACTGTCGAAGACGGATGTCTGAAAGGCGGACTGCACGGAGCCATATCCGAATATGTCGCTGAACGCGGTCTCGGAATAAAGGTGACGGGACTCGGCATCCCCGACAGATTCATAGGCCAGGGTACACAGCAGGAACTGCGGGCGGAATGCGGATACGACACAGACGGCATCTACCGCACTCTCTTGTCATCTCGAGCAATGTCGTCCCGAACGGCATAAATTCGTCGAACTCACGTTAAAGAAAAAGCCCGGTCCGGCTCTCCGCACACCCTTTCACATCCTCCACCGTTCCCGCCACGACCACACGTCCTCCCTCCAATCCGCCTCCAGGCCCCATGTCGATGATGTAATCCGCATTCCTGATGACATCCATGTCATGTTCTATTACCACGACAGTGGCTCCTTTATCGATAAGCGACTGAAATACCCCGAGCAGGGACTTCACATCAGACGGATGAAGGCCTATGGTAGGCTCGTCGAATACGAAAACGGAATCGGACTGCGACCTCCCCATTTCGGTAGCCAATTTCAACCTCTGGGCCTCTCCGCCGGAAAGCCCTGGAGTAGCTTCACCCAATGTCAGATAACCGAGGCCGAGACTTTGCAGAGTTCCCAATCGACAGGAAACCGTCTTCATTTCCGAGCATACTTCCATTGCGGCGTCTATGTCCATTGCCATAAGTTCCGGCAATGACACGGCATGCCCGGTCACGTTCGGATACAGGACATGCTCCGCAGCCTTGCAATATCTCGAGCCGCGGCAGTCGGGACAGGTCAGTTCCACGTCCGGCAGAAACTGGACATCCAAACTGACGGATCCTGTTCCGTCACAGGACGGGCATCTCAGTTTACCGGTATTGTACGAAAAATCCTCCGCCCGGTACCCGGCTCTCACGGCATCGTCTGTCTTTGCGAATATTTTTCGCAATTCGTCATGGACATTGGCGTACGTCGCCACCGTAGACCTGATGTTGATGCCTATCGGAGTAGCGTCTATCAGTTTTACATGCCTTATTCCCTCGGCTTCTGCAGAGCGGATATGCCCGGGCATCCTGGCGTTGCCCGTAAGGGCTTGCAAAGCCGGCACCAAACTTTCCAGTATCAGCGTAGTCTTTCCAGAACCGGATACACCGGTCACTACTGTCAGTCTTCCTTTCGGAATATCTATTTCCAAGGGATGCACCGTATGAATACCTGAGGTGGAGAGACGTATGCGGCCATATGAAAACAACCTCGATGCCTCGGACCGTATTCTGTAGCGGGTGTCGGCCTTTCTCGACAGGAACGGTCCTATCATGGAAGCCGGATTCGCTTTCGTTTCCTCTACCGTTCCCTGCGTCACTACCCTGCCGCCATTGCCTCCGGCACCGGGACCCATTTCTATAAGCCAGTCCGCCTCGGACAATATCTTGGTGTCATGGTCGACCAGCAGCACGGAATTCCCGTCGGCTACCAGATCGTCTATCACTCCGTTAAGTCCTACGATATTCGAGGGGTGAAGGCCTATGGACGGCTCGTCGAGCACATAGAGCACGCCTGTAGTCCTGTTTCTAACGGCCCTCGCCAGCTGCATTCTCTGCCGCTCTCCCGTAGACAGTGTGGAAGCAGCCCTGTCCAATGTCAGATACCCAAGCCCGAGGTCCATGAGACGTTTTGCTACCGAGCGGAAAGATTCGCAGATACTTCTCGCCATCGGTCGCATCTCCTCGGGAAGCGATTCCGGCACGCCGTCCACCCACTGCGTCAGGTCGGTCAATGTCATCCTGCACGCCATGTCCAGCGATATGCCTCTCAACTTCGGGGCTCTCGACGCTTCCGAAAGGCGTGTTCCTCCGCAGTCCGGGCAGACTTCTTCTTTCAGGAACTTGGCCACACGCTTCATGCCCTTTTCGTCCTTGACCTTCGACAAGGCGTTCTCCACGGTGTATCTGGCATTGAAATATGTGAAGTCCATCTCGCCTGCAGCCCCGTTGGTCCGGTTCTGGTAAATCATGTGATGTTTTACGGCCGGACCGTTGAATACGATATCGCGTTCTTTCTGCGTCAGCCGGTTGAACGGCACATCGGTCCTCACCCCGAGGTCACGGGCTATGTCTTTCATCAGGGACCACATCAGCGTCTGCCACGGCAGCACCGCACCTTCGTCGATAGACAGACTCTCGTCCGGCACCAACGTCGATTCGTCCACCGTTCTTACAACCCCCGTTCCTCCGCATCTGTGACAGGCTCCCTGACTGTTGAACGAGAGTTCTTCGGCACCGGGTGCATAAAAATGCGCACCGCATTCCGGACATACCAGTTCCTTTTCCGCAGCCACTGCAAGCGTAGGAGGCAGATAATGCCCGTTCGGGCAACGATGGGAGGCTAACCTGGAGTACATGAGCCGGAGATTGTTGAGCAATTCCGTCGAAGTGCCGAAAGTACTTCTGATACCCGGCACCCCGGGTCTCTGATGCAGGGCAAGAGCAGCAGGAACATACATTATGTCATCGACCTGCGCCTTGGCGGCCTGTGTCATCCTGCGCCTGGTATAGGTAGACAATGCTTCCAAGTATCGTCGGGAGCCTTCGGCATATACTACGCCTAATGCAAGCGAGGACTTTCCCGAGCCGGAGACTCCTGCTATCCCTACTATTTTATTGAGCGGTATGTCGACATCGATGTTCTTCAGATTATGGACCTTTGCTCCGCGGATAATGATTTTATCTGGCATATATTATTTGTATTTACGGAGAAATTCCTCCTTTGGGCTCCCCAAGCATGTTGCAACTTGCAAAGCAGTGCAAAAATAGGAAAAAGATGGGGTGCGTAAACAAAATGCGGCAAAAAGAATAAAAAAGTTTTGGAGAAAAGGAATAAATACCTATCTTTGCAGTCCCTTTTCGAGTTCGACAAGGTTTTGCCGATGTAGCTCAGTTGGCTAGAGCACGTGATTTGTAATCTCGGGGTCGTGGGTTCGACTCCCTCCATCGGCTCAAGTTTTTCAAGAGAAACGAAAAGTTTTGAAGTTTATTTTTTGTGAGGACAAGGAAGTCGAGTGAGGAGGAAGGGAGTTTACTCCAGTAAATGACCGACCGACGATACGAAGAATGACGAAGTCATCGCAAAAAAGAAACGAAAAAAAGGGAGAATACCAGAGTGGCCAAATGGGGCAGACTGTAAATCTGCTGGTTTATACCTTCGGTGGTTCGAATCCATCTTCTCCCACAAAAGCGGAAGTAGCTCAGTTGGTAGAGCATTAGCCTTCCAAGCTAAGGGTCGCGGGTTCGAACCTCGTCTTCCGCTCATAATAAAAACAACTACGCCAGTGTAGCTCAGGGGTAGAGCGCTTCCTTGGTAAGGAAGAGGTCATGAGTTCAAATCTCATCACCGGCTCTGCTTTTTTTGTGTATATAATACTCAATTAAAATATCAAATTATGGCTAAAGAAACCTTTAAAAGAGACAAACCGCACGTTAACATCGGTACTATCGGCCACGTTGACCACGGTAAAACTACTTTGACAGCTGCTATCACCACTGTCCTTGCCAAAAGGGGTCTGTCGGAAGTCCGTTCATTCGACTCTATCGACAACGCTCCGGAGGAGAAAGAGCGTGGTATCACAATTAACACCGCACACGTAGAATATCAGACTGCAAAACGTCACTATGCACACGTTGACTGCCCGGGTCACGCCGACTATGTGAAGAACATGGTAACAGGTGCCGCACAGATGGATGGTGCAATCCTCGTAGTGGCTGCTACCGACGGTCCTATGCCTCAGACTCGCGAGCACATCCTTCTCGCCCGTCAGGTGAACGTTCCGAGAATCGTTGTCTTCATGAACAAGGTTGACCTCGTGGACGATCCTGAGATGCTCGACCTCGTAGAAATGGAAATCCGTGACCTCCTTTCCTTCTACAACTTCGACGGCGACAACGCTCCGGTTATCCGCGGCTCGGCTCTCGGTGCTCTCAACGGCGATCCTAAATACGAGGAAAAGATCATCGAACTGATGGATGCAGTTGATGAATACATTCCTATTCCTCCAAGGGACAACGAGAAACCGTTCCTTATGCCAATCGAGGACATCTTCTCCATCACAGGTCGTGGTACTGTTGCTACAGGCCGTATCGAGACAGGTGTCGTACACACCGGCGACGAAGTTGAAATCGTAGGTCTCGGCGAAGATCCTAAGAAGACAGTCGTTACAGGTGTCGAGATGTTCCGCAAGATCCTCGATGAAGGAGAGGCCGGAGACAACGTAGGTCTTCTTCTCCGCGGTATCGACAAGAAGGAAATCAAGAGAGGACAGGTGCTTGCAAAACCTGGCACTATCCACCCTCACCAGAAATTCCAGGCTGAAATCTACGTATTGAAGAAAGACGAAGGTGGCCGTCATACTCCATTCCACAACCACTACCGTCCACAGTTCTTCATCCGTACTCTCGACATCACCGGAGAGATTACTCTTCCAGAGGGAACCGAGATGGTAATGCCTGGCGATAACGTGACAATCACCGTTGACCTCATCTATCCGGTTGCATTGAACGAAGGACTTCGTTTCGCAATCCGTGAAGGCGGCCGTACGGTAGGTGCCGGTCAGGTAACAAAGATCCTTGAATAACAAAATCAAGCGACATGATACAGAGGGGTGTATATCCGCACCCCTCTTTTTAGGGGAATAGTATAAGGGTAGTACAGAGGTCTCCAAAACCTTTAGTCTGGGTTCGAATCCTGGTTCCCCTGCAAATATCAAAGGTTACGATTTGGTAATTGTTTAACAGACGTTGCATTCAGCTTCCAATTCGCAATGTCCATTAAAAGTAAAGATGAGAAAGTTCATAAACTATCTTAAAGAATCCTACACAGAGCTGACCAAGAAAGTTTCGTGGCCGACTTGGGATAAACTTCAGAGTTCGGCTTTGCTTGTGATGGTGGCAACGCTGATCTTTGCGGTCGTAATTTTCGCTATGGACTTTGCTTTCCGTCATCTGATGACATTCATCTACACAATGTAATCAGTCTATACTATGAGTGAAAACAACAAAAAGTGGTATGTACTGAGAGCGGCGGGCGGAAAAGAGAAAAAAGCCAAAGAATATCTCGAAAAGGAAATCGAGAGATGCGGTCTTCAGG
>CALUSD010000096.1 GCA_944323295.1 uncultured Bacteroidales bacterium
TCTTTCTTCTTAGGCACCCATATACGGCCGTCATTTCTCAAAGACTCGGACATAAGCGTCAGTTTGGACTGCTGGTCGCCGTGTACAGGGATACATGTAGGATGTATCTGGGCAAAACAAGGATTAGCGAAAAACGCCCCCTTCTTGTAGCACTGCCATGCGGCTGATCCGTTGCTGTTCATGGCATTGGTAGAAAGGAAATATGTATTTCCGTATCCTCCGGAGGCTATGACCACGGCATGTGCGCCGAATCTTTCGATTTCACCCGTAACAAGATTCCTGGCTATGATACCCTTTGCCTCACCGTTTATCAAGACTATGTCGAGCATCTCGTGGCGAGGATAGCTTTTCACCGTACCTTCGGCAATCTGACGGTTGAGAGCGGCATACGCACCGAGAAGAAGCTGCTGTCCTGTTTGACCGCGCGCATAGAACGTACGGCTAACCTGCGCTCCTCCGAAAGAACGGTTGGCGAGCAGTCCGCCATATTCCCTTGCGAAAGGTACACCCTGAGCTACGCACTGGTCGATAATGTTTCCGCTGACCTCTGCCAGACGATATACATTAGCCTCGCGGCTGCGATAATCACCTCCCTTGATCGTTTCATAGAATAGACGATAAACGGAGTCATTGTCATTCTGGTAGTTCTTGGCAGCGTTTATACCTCCCTGAGCTGCAATAGAATGCGCCCTTCTCGGAGAATCGCTGATACAAAACACCTTCACATTGTAACCGAGTTCACCGAGGGAAGCAGCTGCAGACGCTCCGCCGAGACCGGTTCCGATAACGATGATTTCGAGTTTCCTTTTGTTGCCGGGATTTACGACACGAAGCTGAGACTTATGCTTTGTCCATTTCTCAGACAAAGGACCCTCTGGAATCTTGGAAATTAATTTTTCGGCCATTTTATATCGATTATTGAAATTTCGCCACAATTTTAGTGATTTTTACGCAATTCCGCAATTAATGGACACTAAAAAGTCTCCACAAAAGGACCTTTCCAGTGTATATAGCATTCAAATGCATCCTGATAGATTCTGAAAAAGTTTTCCGATATCTTCCGGTATTTTTTAATATATGTGCCTCCGGCAATGCCTCCGTTGCAGAATTTCCCGTAAAGCGGCAGGAATTCTTCCTTTATGATGGCCTCAGCCCTGCGGCTGCAGGCCAATGTCGACGTACTCCATGGGGTATCTCCGAGCACGAATCTGAGTCCGATGTATTTGGAATGGTTGCTGATACCGCTACCCGGGTAATACACATACTCATAACTCAGAAAATCAGCAAGTCCGCAGAAAGAATCACGGACGGATTCCGGAAAGCATGACAATTCTTCCGGTACGCAGTCGTCTTCGGAAACAGGGACCGGAACGGTCACAGACACCGCAGGATAGCCGAGTGCCGCCCACATTACCGTCTCCAAAGGGTTCCCGTCTTCCGGCACTCCATGTACTGCCACTGCCGCCGAAGTGGAACGGCGGGGAATGAAATCGAGATCAGGTACGCAGGCATTGGTCTCAGACAGGAATTTCGAAGAATCACGCACCAGGTCTATCCCCATCAGCTCATGCCTGTACGAACGGGAAAGACTGTCGATAATACCGAGCGGACCTATCGCGGACAAGGTGCCATGCTCCCTCATGTCTCTGAAAATGGCCGACGCAGTCAGGTATCTTTCCCTGCCCTTCCATCTGTCTACAGGACCTGAAATGGAATAATTGGTCACGACCATGTATCCTTCCTCTTTCTCATTCACATCCCGCTTGTGATATGAAAAATTCCCGGTCTCATACCATACTGCCCCTCCAAAAGCATCTATACATCCGAAATTGGCTTCGACACCGAGAGGTTTGGGCAGAGTATCGAGAAAATGCTCGAAATCCTCCACTGTAGCACATATTTCCAAAGCCCTGTACATCAGCAGGCCTTCCCTGTCCATTTCAGAAACCGGAACATCATCGTTTTTCAGGCAGTATGAAGCGGTGTTCATGATGGCAAACCCTGCCGTATTCGCGCCTATCCATACTTCACCGCCTTCGGATTCCGAATTCACGAGGCCGATAAAAGAATACTTCTCTCCCTTGAAATGCCTTATACTGTTGTCGAGATGGTCGGTATCCCTGTTCTTCCACATCAGAGGCCTCCCGTCAGCCGTTGCTTTTCCGGCAATAATCACCGCGGTACACGCCCCGGCCTGCTGCCATACGGAAGCGGAGAGGGATAGTATTGTCAATAATATGATGTATTTGGTGGTGTTAGTCATTGTTGTCAATAATATAAAGACAATAAATTAGCAGATCTCTCGACTACACTCGAGATGACAGTTCGGACGGCTACACGTTCCATCGACATTGCTCGAGATGACAGTTCGGACGACTACGCGTTCCATCGACATTGCTCGAGATGATAATTCAGAATAAAGTCGCATCGGAATCGTCAGGAGAAAACATCCTCTCCATCCCGAGATGACTGTAAGCCAGATCTGTCACCTCCCGCCCTCTCGGCGTCCTGACTATGAATCCCTCCTTTATCAGGAACGGCTCATAAACCTCTTCCAAAGTACCCTGGTCCTCCCCTATTGCGGTAGCAATATTATTGGCACCGACAGGGCCACCCTTGAATTTGGTAATAATGGTCTTCAATATTTTATTGTCCACCGAATCCAATCCCCTTTTATCTATATTGAGTGCATCCAATGCATACCTCGCAATTTTCAGGTCGATATGTCCGTCACCCACCACCTGCGCGAAATCCCGGACTCTTCTCAACAGGGAATTCGCGATACGGGGCGTTCCACGGCTTCTCAGCGCCACCTCGTGAGCGGCTTCATCATCTATTCCCACCCTCAATATCTCGGCACTGCGCCTGACTATCCGCACGAGATCGGCTGTATCGTAATATTCGAGCGCGAACTTTATCCCGAACCGGGCCCTGAGAGGCGAAGTCAGCAAACCGCTTCTCGTGGTAGCTCCTACAAGTGTGAACGGATTCAGGGAAATGCGTACGGAACGTGCGCCGGGCCCCTTGTCTATCATGATATCTATCACGAAATCTTCCATGGCTGAATAGAGGTACTCTTCCACGACAGGAGACAGTCTGTGGATCTCGTCGATAAAAAGCACGTCGCCTTCATCCAGGGAAGTCAGAAGGCCGGCCAAGTCACCGGGTTTGTCGAGCACCGGTCCGGAAGTCACTTTGAGATTGGCTCCCAATTCATTGGCTATAATATGGGCCAATGTGGTTTTGCCCAATCCCGGAGGACCGTGGAACAGGACATGGTCCAAGGATTCACCCCTCATCTTGGCTGCCTTGACGAATATTTTCAGATTGGCTATGATCTTGTTCTGGCCGGTGAAGTCGCCGAGAGCCTGCGGCCGGATTATTTTTTCGAAATCCTTATCTTTGCCAGCCCCCGGATCGTGGGGGTCGAAACGCTCTTCCATCATAATCAAAAAATAATTTTTACAAATATAGTTTATTTAAAAGAATGATGTTGAATATACGGCTGTGGATATGTTGATAAGTCTGACATGCATATTGATTTTCAATCATTTGACAGTGCAGTTTATTTACATTGCAGGTCTTTCGGGGCCTGCAAAAGTCATTGGAAAAAAGTCCGGCGATTTCTTTGATTTTAAAAATTAATTCCGGTTATACGCATTTTTCGGATTTTATAATTTATTTTTGAAAATATTTTAACAGCGATATCTACAGGTTTTCTACAATATTCTGTGGGGTTATAAACAGGTTTTCAACAGGAAAAAGGATAAAAATGTTAATAAATAAAAAATCTACTGAACAGTTGGCAGCGAAGTTGGCATCGTCGGACAGGGTATATTGTTCAGGGCTCTTTCTTTCCGCACGCTGGTTCGTATTTTCTTCCGTGGCAAAGACCGGACTGCATCTTATAGTGCTTCCTGACAAGGATTCTGCCGAATATTGCTCTTCCGATCTTTATAATCTTATAGAGGGCGACAGGGTTTTCTATCTTCCGGATACCGGAAAAAAAATCGAAAGAAGCAATTATAAGGCGTCTCTCGAGGTGCAGAGGACTTCTGCATTGGGCAAGATAATGAACAGAAAGGATGATGAACTCACTGTCATAGTTTCGTATCCGGACGCGCTTGACGAGAAAATGCCTTCCGGGGCCAAGGTCGGCAGCAGTGTCATCACCTTGAGCAAGGGTGAGGATGTGAATCACGAGTGGCTGTGCGATAAACTGTCCGAAAAAGGATTCATGAGGGTCGATTTCGTATCCGAGCCGGGACAATATGCCGTCAGAGGCGGTCTCATCGATGTATTTTCATATTCTTTCAACAATCCTTTCCGTATTTCCTTTTTCGGAAAAGAAGTGGAAAGCATAAGCGTATTCAACTGTAGCACGCAGCTTTCGGAACAACAGGTGGACAGCATCGACATATATCCGGAACTCGTAGCCGATGAAGACGACGAAGGGAATCCGGTGTCCGACATGCTTCCGGCCGATACCGTGGTCTGGATGGATTCTTCCGACATGTACAGGAGCAACGGATTTTTTTCAGGATTGTCGGCTTTCCGACAGGTATACATCGACACTCCCCTTTCCTGTCAGGACGTCGGGCAGGTGCGTTTCGATATTGCTCCGCAACCGGTGTTCAACAAGAATTTCGAACTTTTGGTCGAGGATATCAGAAAAAGGACCGAGGAGGGGTGGAAAATTTATATCTACGGAGAAAAGGAGTCGCAGCTCGAGCGCCTGAAATCCATTCTGTCCCAATACGGCGGTATTTTTCCTTCATTCTGTCCTGGTAAAAACATACATAACGGTTTTATAGACAATCAGGACCGTATATGCTGTTATTCCGATCACGAGATTTTCGACCGTTTCCACAGGGTGACGATACGAAGAAGCGTCGAAAAAAGCGAACAGTTGACCATAAACGACCTGACATCGTTCAACATAGGCGACTATATCGTACATATAGATCATGGTGTGGGAATATTCGGAGGACTTGTACGTATCAAGGATGAAAAAGGGCGGATGCATGAGGTGGTGAAACTTCTTTACAAGGACAATGATACTGTTCTGGTGTCGGTGCATTCGCTTCATAAGATATCCCGTTACAGGTCCAAGGATTCTGAGCCGCCAAAAATACACAAGCTCGGGTCTAAGGTGTGGCAGAATTTGAAATCAAGTACCAAAAACAAGGTTAAGGATATCGCAAAGGAGCTGATTCAGCTGTATGCCAAAAGAAAAAGCGTCAAAGGTTTTGCCTTTTCTCCGGATTCGTATCTTCAGGAAGAGCTCGAATCATCTTTTATATATGAAGACACGCCGGATCAGGAAAAGGCTGTGAAGGCTGTAAAAAGGGATATGGAAGCCGACTGCCCTATGGACAGGCTTATATGCGGAGACGTGGGATTCGGAAAAACCGAGGTGGCTGTAAGAGCTGCATTCAAGGCCGTGGCCGACAGCAAGCAGGTAGCCGTTTTGGTACCGACCACGATTCTCGCTCTCCAGCATTACAACACATTCAAGTCCCGTTTGAAGGATTTTCCATGCAACATAGATTATGTAAGCAGACTCAGGACGGCGAAAGAAGTTTCGGAAATACAGAAAAAACTGAAATCAGGAGCCGTAGATATAATAATAGGTACGCATAAGCTGATTGGCAAAGGATTCGAATTCAAGGATCTCGGCTTGTTGATAATAGATGAGGAACAGAAATTCGGTGTCAGTGCAAAAGAGAAGCTCAGACAGTTGAAGGCTTCGGTAGATACGTTGACATTGACCGCTACGCCTATTCCGAGAACACTCCAGTTTTCATTGCTCGGAGCAAGGGATCTTTCCATCATCAATACTCCCCCGCCGAACAGGATTCCTGTCCAGACAGAGATCATGCTTTTCGATTCCGACGAGGTGAGGCGTATAATAGATTATGAGTTGAACAGAGGAGGACAGATATTTTTCGTTCATAACAGGGTCGAAGAGCTCCAGTCCATATACGATATTCTTCACAGGATAGAGCCGGACATGAAAATATGTGTCGCACACGGACAGATGGAGGCCAAGACTCTCGAAAACAAAATCCTCGATTTCATGGCCGGCGACTACGACATGCTCCTGTGTACTACCATCATAGAAAACGGATTGGATATACCGAATGCCAATACCATCATCATAAACCAGGCTCAGAACATAGGTCTGAGCGATTTGCATCAGCTCAGGGGACGGGTAGGGCGTTCGAACAAAAGAGCTTTCTGTTATCTCATCGTTCCTCCGTTGGTATCCATTACGGATGATGCCCGCAGAAGACTGAAAGCCATAGAATCTTTCTCGGATCTCGGAAGCGGATTCAATATCGCGATGCAGGATCTCGATATCAGAGGCGCAGGAAACCTTCTCGGCGCCGAACAGAGCGGATTCATTTCAGATATGGGGCTTGAAACTTATCAGAAGATATTGGCCGAAGCCATGGAAGAACTCGGCGTAGAAGCCGGCTCTACGGCTGGACGGTCCGATGAATCCTATGTATCCGACTGTACCATCGAAACGGACCAGCTGGCTCTGATACCGGACAGTTATATCGATGTGACTGCCGAAAAGATAAGGATTTACAAGGAATTGGATTCGGCTTCCGACGAAAAATCCTTGGACAGGTACCGGAATATGCTTGAAGACAGATTCGGAAAAATTCCTGATGAACTCGACAGGCTGTTCGGCATAGTGAAAATCAGACAGACCGGCCAGAAATTGGGTTTTGAAAAGATAATCATAAAGAACGGAGTGATGATATGCTTCTTCATATCGAATCCGCTTTCCAAATATTACAGATCCGACAGATTTTCGTCCATATTGCAGAGCATCAGCAAATATCCTAATCAGATAGAACTCAAGCAGAATGACAACAGGCTCAGGATTTTCGTAAAAAATGTGGATTCCATAGCAAAGGCATATTCCATATTGAAAAAATTATAGATAACTTTAAAATCGGTTTAAACTGACTCTTATCTTTCGTCGAACTGCGTTATTTTTATGGCAAATCTTGTAATAGACATCGGCAATACGGTCCTCAAGGCCGCCTGGACGGACGGTATCACCTTAGGAAAAACATACAGATATCAAGGTGAAATGATGACCGACTTCATCATATCGCTGACCGCAAAGGAAAGACCGGAAGTCATCATCATGGCATCTTCGGTAAAAATCCATGACAGAGACATAGCCAGAATAGAAAAGGAATGCGGCCGTCTGATATTTTCCGATGCTGACGCAATATATGAAAAAGAAGGTTTGCCGAGATATCTTTCTCCTGACAGAATGGCCTCCGTAGTGGCTGCAAGGCATCTTTTCAACGGAAAAGGGTGTACTGTTTTCGATTTCGGCACTACCATTACCATCGATTTCATAGATGCAGACGGTAAATATTGCGGCGGGAACATATCGCCGGGATGCCGTACGAGGTTCAAGTCCCTGAACAGATATTCGAGGAATCTTCCGCTGCTCGATACTCCGGAAACTTTTGAAAACAAAGGGAATTCGACTGTTTCGGCAATGGAATCAGGGGTGATTTCGGGAATAATTTTTGAAGTAGAGGGATATTTTGCCGAAAATCCTGAAAATATAGCTGTTTTTACAGGAGGAGATGCAATTTATTTTGCAAAACGCATTAAAAAACCCATCTTTGTAGTTTGTAATTTAGTTTTGATGGGATTAGCTATATTGGCTGATGAGTATGTTAAGGAATAGATTTCTCTTGTTTTTAACCATAGCCGGGTTTTTGTGCACCTGTTTTCACGCGTTCGGACAGACGAACGGATCTTATGGAGCATATTCGCCGTATTCCGTATTCGGGCTCGGGGATTTGTCTCGTGAAGGCACTGCATATAACAAGAGTATGGGCGGCGTAGGTATCGCGTCGAACAGCAGGAGATTCGTGAATATCATGAATCCCGCCTCGGTTTCCGTAAGGGACAGCAGTTCTTTCATGGCTGATTTCGGTTTGGTGCAGAAGAATACGATATTCCGGCAGAATGACCTCAGGTCGGGAAACAACACGTTCAACATGTACAATTTCGTGATAAGTTTCCCTGTTTACAGGTCGTCGGCCCTGATGATAGGAATTACTCCTTTCAGCGATATCGGATATGATATCAGTCAGAAGCAGACAAATCCCGATATCATCGGAAATACCGGAAATATCACATACAATACGTATGGAGAAGGGAGTGTATATCAGATGTTCATAGGTGGAGGTGTCACTTTCTGGAAAAGACTGTCGATAGGTGCGGAAGGCATTTATTATTTTGGAAATCTCGACAAGATATACAACCAGGATTTCAGCAATACCTCGTACGGTTCATTGAAAAGCGGATACGATCTGATGGTGAGGGGTTTTACCGGAAAGTTCGGTTTGCAGTATCAGCAGCCTCTCGGCAATGATCTGGCTCTTGTATTCGGTGCTACATACAAGCTGCAGACGAAAATGAGGGGCAAGACCATATATTACGAAAACAAGAATACTGCAGAGATTGTAGATACGTTGGTTTATCGCGAGATGGACAATGGAGTGGACAACAATCTGAAAATAGCCGGAGAACTCGGTGTGGGAGTGTCCATAAAGCAGGGCGAGAGATGGAGTGCCGAAATCGACTATATGAGATCCGACTGGAGAAGCAGCGGATTGGACAGCAATGACGGTTACAGTGTATACGGCGCATCAGTATTTTCATCGAGCGTTTCCCAGTCTTTCAGGGCCGGATTCGAGATAGTTCCGAACAGAAACGATATCAGATACTATCTCAGGAGATGCGCCTACAGGGTAGGAGCCTATTATGAACAGGCGTATTACAAATTGGACGGAAACAGGGTGGATTCCATGGGACTGACTTTCGGGGTGACACTGCCGGTGTTCAGATGGTACAATGGTCTGACCATAGGAGTGGACATAGGCCAGAGAGGCAGTCTGAAAACGAATATGATAAGGGAAAGATATGTCTCGTTCGTGGTGGGATTCAACATATTCGACATATGGTTCCAGAAACCTCGTTATAATTAGTGTGTGGAAAGTAAAATATTGGAAAACAAACTTATTTTGATATGAAAACTAATATTCTTCTGTTCTTTTCGTTGATTTTCATGCTGGCCGGTGCCAGCGTGGTTTCCGCTCAGGGAAAATACGGTGCCGACAGTGCCGAATGTATCAAATATCTGTCATATTATAACGAATATTACAAGCAGAAAAACTATGATGATGCCATTCCTAACTGGAGAAAGGCATTCTCTCTTTGCCCTCCTACGGCAAATCAGACCATGCTTATCAA
>CALUSD010000097.1 GCA_944323295.1 uncultured Bacteroidales bacterium
TGCCCCACGACCATGTTCCTAATGCGATAGTTGGATAATCTTTCTTGCTCATAATAATAAAATGAATTTATGTTACTCCATAAAGTTATTGATTCGGTTGGCGGGGTTGAGCGGCGTCTGGTCATTCAGCTCCAACGACTTGACCATGTGCAGTGTCCCTTGCTTGTATTTCTGGAAATGCGCGGAGGCTATGTGCTTGTCGTATGCCTCCCGGCTCGCGTATGTTTCAAGGATGGTTATTTGGCAGGGATTTTCCTTTTCGCCGACGGCATACATGGTCAGCACGCCCGGTTCGGTACGCAGGGAGATTTCGCCCACCTCCATAGCGTATTTCATATACTCGTCAAGGAACTGCGGCCAGACCTCAATTTTCGACAGGCGCACGATGCCGTCGGCCGTCATCTCTTCCTTGGCGCACATGCCCGGCTGCTTGTCTAAATTGAGGCATTTGCCGATTATCTCCCCGGTAGCGAGATAGGAATATGTCGGGAACTCGAACAGGACAGGTTTCAAGCGTGTATAGTCGAGTTTGCCGTTATCGTCAAGCACTTCGGGAGCTGCGTAGGTATTGGCAATGGAACAGACGAAGTTGTCGAAACCCTCCGTTTCATAGATGTCCACAACATCGCATTCCATAGTAAGAGGCGAGGCATCGATCACGGGAGTGCGGTTTTCGCCCCAGTGGTATTCGAACGCCTCCGACTTGTCTACCGAAGCACCGCTCACGCTGCCTACATAATCGGCTTTTGGCAGCATCTCCCGGCTCACAAGATTGACGGACAATCTCTTGGATTCCCTTATCCCTTGATTGGTATAGTGGCTTTTGCTCATGCTGACGAGTATCCGGTCGTGACCGATGATGCCCGTATGCCCCACGACAAGCCAGTTCACTCTCTCGTCCACTTCCGTGCCGATAACGGTCATCGGTTTCGGGTAGAGAGCGAGCACACTTCCTATATTTTGTTTTTCTGTTTCCTCTATGTTGGACGGATGCGTTTCCCCCTTTGTTCCACTGCACGACAGCAGTCCGAACAGGAGCAATGCGGTTAATAGATTTCGTACCATATTATTATTGTCTTTCAAACTTTACATTAATACTCTCTGTCCCTTGCAGCAGGTTGATGCCATCATCGTCGATATGTCCGATTTTGATGAGCGAATTGCTTTCCGACCAGTCACGGCAGAAGATGGCAACATTGCCCCACGGCTCGTAAATAGTGATGTCCCCGGCTATGGGCGCACAACCGCGTGGTGTATCGTCAAGGCTGAGTTCCGGGTCAGGATAGAATATCTTTTCCGTGCCGTTATTATAGTCCTCCAATGTAACCTCCAACGGCAGGCGGGAAAGGAAGTCGCGTGCTGCGTCGTTGTCCTCCATCGTGGCTGTGATAGTCTGTTTGCCCACGATGATGTTGCTGTGCAAGGATGTGACATCGGGTGCATCCGGCTCTTCCCTGCTTGCGCCAAGACTTTCCAGCCATTGCGGAATGCGTGTTTCCATGCTGCCCAATGTGCTAGATGTGAGTAACAGCGATTCTTCAAACACGGCATCGGGGACAAGCGTTGCCGCATCCCTCTCGGAAGTACCTATGCCGCTGCTTCCGCTGCTGGCAAAGAGGGCGATGCGTTTCCCAGCCAACAAATCGGCGTGGTTGTGCAGGAATGTCTGCATCGGGGTGGCAATATAACTGTACCAGATGGGGTAGCCAATGAACACAATGTCATACGCATCGAAACTTTCCACCGATGTGGTAATGGCGGGATAGTTGCCTTGGGCGATTGCATCCAGTTCCGCCTGTGCCCGGTCGAGCATCGTGTTGTAGTCATCCTCGTATGGAGTTTCCGGCTCCACAACCATCATATCGCAGTCCAATGCAGACTGGATAGTCTGCGCCATACGCTCGGTGTTACCTGTGCGGGAGCAATAGAGGACAAGGTAACGCCCGTTGGATCCGTCCACGTTGCCGCCTTCTTCGTTGTTTCCTTCATTACCTTCTTCCCCGTCATCTTCTTCGGGAGTGGTCTGTTCCTGCCCGTCCGTCAGCTGTTCATCTTCGCTGCATGCCGCTGTCAGCATCAGTGTTGCCAACAGCATCAATGGGATTAAAAATAACTTTTTCATATTCTTTAATTTATTGATTCTTCCTATGTTGCAAAGATACGGCGATACAAGGCGAAGCGGGATAGACATATCCTCTGTGTTTGTACCCATTTTACTGAAAATGCAAATGGTTTCAGAATGCCGTTAAGCAAAAAATCCGACCTGGGGTAGCCTCCCTGCAGATAGCAGCAGTCCTGCGGAATTAGCATCGTCCGAGACCTCCGACAGCACTAATCCTGCAGGATATACCTTGCCGTCTTTCACGGCAAGGGGCAGATACCGCCCGTTCGCACACGCCGAGGTCGGACACTTGGAACACGCCGAAGCCTTCCGTCGGCATTTCTACGCCGTTGTGTAATTTGATGGTTTGCATAATTATTCCTCCGTCGTTATTTTCTTGATAATCTTTGCCGGGACTCCGCCGACCACCACATTGGCTGGTACATCTTTCGCCACAACTGCACCAGCCGCCACGACCGCATTGTCGCCGATGGTCACGCCTTGCAGGATAGTTGAGTTCGAACCGACCCATACATTTTTGCCCAACACGATCGGTGCCGGATAAGTGTTCTTGCGGTCTTCGGGTGACAAGCCGTGGTTCAAAGTGGCAAACACGACGTTGTGCCCGATTTGGCAGCCATCGCCAATGACAACGCCGCCATGATCCTGAAAATGGCAACAAGCATTAATAAAGACATTTTCTCCGACGGTGATGTTCTTGCCGAAATCCGTATAAAACGGCGGGAAGACACGCAGCGATGCAGGCACCTCGTAGCCGAACAAATCTGAAAGAAGTGCACGAACTTCTGCCGGGGTGTAATAAGCCGTATTCAATCGGAAAGTGATACGGCGTGCGGCATTACTCATCTCATCCATAAACAAGTGTATTTCCTCGCTACTAAGAGCACGTCCCGTCTTCACATAATTTTTGAATTCATTGATTGTCATATTATTGCATTTAAATCGTTCTTCATCGGCAGGCGCAGCATCCCGAAGCCTAACGCTGACACATTCACACCCGTGCGTCCCATCGGGCGGTACTGCATCTGCGGATTGTAGTTGAGGATGTCTTTCGACAACTGTTCCCGCGCCGCCTGCCTTTCGGCTTCCTGTGCGATGGCTTTCGGACCGCTCACCGCTCCTACGGCTGCAGCAAGAAGGCCACTTTTGATAAAATCACGTCTGTCCATATTCTTTCCTTTTATTTATCCAAACCTATGAGCCATGCCGGATTGCTGCGTACCAGCAAGTCTATGTCGCTTTGAAGTCCCTTCTGCTTATTTTAATTCATAATGCTTCTTCTTTTGGTGCAAAAATAGCGGAATACGGCGCAAAAGGGCGTACCAAATTCACGGAGGATTGTGACGGTTTTACTGATATATTGCCGTAATTGGAATAGTCAAAGTAAAATAAGTACTTGAAGATAATAGCGGGAACTTTGCAGTATCAAAAAACCATGAAAACAGCGGCAAATCTTTGCAATTAGAAATTCTGATTCTATTTTTGCATAATGTCGGATGTTTTTCGGCCCGGAAGGGCCATTTATTATTGATCATAAAATGTATACGGTAGAGCCGGTAAGTCTTAAAGAACTGATAGTCACTGATTATCGAGCACTGATGAGTTTCAGGGTCAGAAAGATTCTGATGATATGCAGCAATTATGACGCATTCATATTGGAAGAGGACGGACAGATAGAATCCCAGATTTATAAGGAATACATCGAACTGAACCTGAGCAACCCGCCGCAGTTTCTGTGGGTGACCTCGTCGTCGGAAGCCGAAAAGATAATGGCGGAGGACAACAATGTGGACATGGTCATGTGCATGTACAACGACAAGGACAGGGATATTTTCGACTTTGCAAAAAAACTGAAAAACGGCACGCTGTCTGCTGACAAGAACATTGACGGGGCCTCGGCGCCGTCATCCGGCATTCCATTCATTCTTCTCACACACTTCTCGAGGGAAATACACCGCCGTCTCGAAAAACAGGACACCTCCTGCGTCGACTATATTTTCAGCTGGAACGGAAATGCCGAACTGATAGTAGCGATCGTAAAGTTGTTCGAAGACCTGATAAACGCTGACAACGACATTCTGAAAGTCGGCGTACAGGCCATCCTGCTTGTGGAAGACTCAGTGCGCTACTATTCGACATATCTTCCGGAACTGTACAAGTTGGTGCTGAAACAGAGTTCCGAGTTCCTGAAAGAAACGCTGAACGAAAAACAGAGGAAACTCCGGAAACGTTCGCGTCCGAAAATTCTCCTTGCCACAAACTATGAGGATGCCGTCAACACATACCGGAAATACAGGAACAACATGCTCGGCATCATTTCCGATGTGGGTTTCGTACTGCACAAGAACGACCCTCAGGAAAGCGAGAAGGCGGATGCCGGCATAGACTTGGTGAAATTGGTCAAGGCAGAGGACCCGTATATGCCTATCATTCTCCAGTCGTCGCAGGGTGACATGGCCAAAGTGGCGGAAGAACTCGGAGTGGGATTCCTGAAAAAGTATTCCAAAACCCTGATCATCCAGCTTTCCGAATACATCAGGGAAGAATTCGAATTCGGAGATTTCGTTTTCAGGGACAAGGACAGACAGGAATTCGGCAGGGCGGCCAACCTCAACCAGCTCCAGGAATGCATACAGACCATACCGGACGACATACTCATATACAATACGTCGAAAAACATGTTGTCGAAATGGTTTTTTGCGAGAGGGCTTTTTACCTTGGCCAATCAGTTCAAGGCCGTCCATGAGAATCATTTCGCATCCACGGACGAACTGAGAAAGTATGTGTCCCAGCAGATACACGACTATCACGCCCTGAACGGACGCGGTATCATCGCGCATTTCGACAAAAACTCATACGGACAGTATATCTGGTTTTCACGTGCAGGAGAAGGTTCGTTGGGAGGCAAGGCGCGCGGTCTGGCTTTTCTGAACACGCTGATCGCCAAATACCGGCTTACAAACCGGTATGAAGGTGTAAAAATCTCCACTCCTCGGACATTGGTGGTAGCCACGGACTATTTCGACCGGTTCATCATAGAAAACGATCTGCAATTCGTCATAGACGGAGATATTTCAGATGAGGAAATCCTGTCGGAATTCGTATCGTCGCGTCTTCCGGAAGACCTTGTGGAAGAGTTGAAGGTTTTTCTGCGGACAGTCGAGACACCGCTTGCGGTACGCTCCAGTTCGAAACTCGAAGACAGCAACTACCAGCCTTTCGCCGGAGTCTATTCGACCTACATGATACCTCTGACCGAAAACAAGGACCAGATGCTCAGGCTGCTGCGCAAAGCCATCAAAAGCGTCTATGCCTCGGCGTTTTTCAACGGCAGCCGCACCTACATCCATACTACCGGCAATCTGCTAAGCGAAGAAAAGATGGCCGTCGTCATCCAGAGCATTTGCGGAAGCAGACACGGGGAACTGTATTATCCCATGTTGTCCGGAGTGGCCCGTTCGGTCAATTTCTACCCTATCGGCAAGGAAAAGCCTGAAGACGGGGTGGTGAATCTGGCCTTCGGCCTCGGAAAGACCGTGGTAGACGGAGGCAACACTCTGAGATTCATTCCGAAATACCCCAAAAAGATACTCCAGCTTTCGGACATGAAAATAGCTCTGAACGACACGCAGAAAACCATGTATGCATTGGATCTGAGACCGGGAGCATTCATGATTTCGAGGGACGATGCCGTAAACTTGGTCAAGCTGCCCGTTTCGGAAGCGCTGAAAGGCTACAACCATCCGGAGCTCGTGGCCTCCACTTTCAGCACGGCAGACAACCGCATGGTCCCGGGAATAAACGCCTCCGGACCGAGAATCATCACGTTCGACTATATCCTGAAATACGGACGGTATCCTCTGCCGCAGGTGCTTTCCGACCTGCTTGCAATCTGCAGAAAAGAAATGATGTGCGACATCGAGATGGAGTTCGCCATGGATGTCATACCCGACAGCTCCACACAGGAATGCGTGATAAAGCTGCTGCAGGTCCGCCCGGTAGTGGACTACGCCGAAGATCAGGATATTTCCATAGACGGCATGGCGGAAAACATGTCCGGGATATTCATACGTTCAGGCAATGCTCTCGGCTCCGGCGAGATCTCCGGACTGAACCGCATCATGTACGTGGATCCTGAGCTTTTCGACAGCGCCAGGACCAAAGACATTGCGGCTGAGATAGCAGAACTGAACAGGGAAATGAAAGCCACCGGACACTCCTACCTGCTTATCGGCCCTGGACGGTGGGGCTCATCGGACCCTTGGCTCGGTATTCCGGTACTTTGGAGCAACATCTCCGAAGCGAAACTGATAGTCGAATGTGCCATACCCGGCTTCCGTATAGAGCCGAGCCAGGGAACCCATTTTTTCCAGAACATTACCTCCCTCGGCGTCGGATATCTGACCATAGACACGGTGGCCGACGACGAGGCCTTGAATACGGGTTTCCTCGACAGCCTGAATTGTATAAAGACAGGCAAATTCGTAAAACTGTACGAAGCACCGTCAAAACTTGCCGCATACATCGACCGCAAATCGAACAGAGCGATAGTCGGCACACTTAAAGAATAGCCTATGCCCCCCCCCGAAATCGTATGCGAAACAGAATCATCATGCAAAAACTCAAAGCCGTTATAGACTTTATCGCGCTTGCCGCAGGCATTGCCGCATTGACATGCATACTCTTCTTCCCTTCAGGGAGAGTGTGGTCTGAAAATCTTTGTATTGCCGCAGGCATCACAGGCGCCGGATATCTTGCATATGCCGTATTTTTATTCTTTTTCAGGAAGATCGAATTCGACAGGAAACTGATATGCGGGAATTTTCTGCGGAAAGTGATATGTATAGTGCTGCTTCTGCCGTTCACATTGACCTTGGTCATCGGAATATTCGTATCCGACCCTAAGGAAATAGCTTATGAAGAAAGCCTGTACGGTCTTGACGACGACGGCGTGGAAACTCTCAGAGAGCGCCAGACATCCCCCGGACTGTTCTGGTCCGTCTATTTTCATTTCGTGGACCCGGGAAACCAGCACATGAGCAGCACCAGGACCGGCAGAGGCATAGCAGGATTGGCGGCAATTCTCGGCATTTTCCTGCTGAACGGACTTCTCGTATCATCCATCATCGGCTTTACGGACAGGAGAAAAAGCTGGAGGGAAAACGGGCAGACGAGATACCGTGTCGGGGACTTGGGGAAAAACCGTTTTGCGGTAATCATAGGGGCGAATGAAATCGCGGCATCCGTCATAAAGAATCTCCTCACTCCGAGATCCGGCCGCAGTGACATAAACTTCAAATGCGAAGGCGACAACAGATATATCATTCTGATGACAAGCACGGATGCCGGACAGGCAAGGAATGAACTCGAAGCTCACCTGACCGATGAAGAACTCGACAAGGTCATAATCTACAATGCTTCCCGCGAATCGAAAGCGGAAATCGGTAAACTGCATTTGAAGCATGCTACGGAAATATACGTTCTCGGCGAATCTACGGCCCGGGATGGAGGTGAAAGCGGGCACGACGCCCTGAACATGAAGTGCGTGAATCTCATAGCGGAGAATCTCGAAGGCTCGCACAGAAAAGTGTGCAAGGTGCTTTTCGAATACCAGACGACATACTCGGTGTTCCAGTTCTCAGACATACCGGAAACAGTAAGCAGGAATCTCGTATTCATTCCGTTCAACAGATATGAATCATGGGCGCGCAAAGTGATGGTAGAGTGCAGGGCAATGGCTGATTCTTCGGACAAGTTTCCGATATGTTATACTCCGTTGGATGGAAACGGCCTGCACGAAAATTCTGAAAAATTCGTACACTTCATAATAGTGGGCATGTCGAAAATGGGCATGGCCATGGGAATCGAGGCGCTGCAGCAGGCCCATTATCTGAATTTCAGGAAAAGACGCACCAGACTGACCTTCATAGACACGGAAGCCGACAGGGAAATGGCGTTTTTCAAAGGCAGGTATGAAAATCTTTTCAGCTTGGTCAGGCACAGATACATAGATGCGGCGAACTGCCCTGAGGAGCTCCTCGATTCGGACTACGGCTCGGTCGACCCGATGGCCCTCCCGGGATGCAAATGGAAGCACCTCAGCGAAGACGGTACGAATTTTACCGACATAGACATCGAATTCGTCAAGGGAGCGATAGAATCCGAGGGCATCCGGTCATATCTGAGACGGATTTCCGCCGACAAGGATTCTGTCCTGACCATTGCCGTATGCCTGCCACAGACACACATATCGGTAGCGGCAAGCCTGTACATGCCGATAGAAGTCTACGAAAAGGCTCAGCAGATTTGGGTGTACCAGAGCGACTCCGCGGATATCATCTCCAATCTGAACGACACTCCGCAGAAAGACAGGAGATACAAAATGCTGCGTCCGTTCGGGATGGACTACGGTGAATATCTGTGCGACCGGACCTTGTATCTGAAAGCCTTGCTGGTAAATGCCGCATACGAAATGAACGGAAAGGAAATAGACCTGTCCAAAGAGGAAACCTATGCTGATCTGAGGGCGTCATGGAGAGCGCTTTCTATCGACAAGAAATTCTCCAACGAGTTTTTCGTGGATTCCATATATCAGAAAATACGCGGGATACTGCCGGCGGCTTCAGGATGCATCACCGGTGTTGGCGACATGCCTTCTTTCAAAGAAGGCGACAATCTCGGCAAACTGCTCGATGCCAACAGGGACATATTGGCCCGCTGCGAACACAACAGATGGAACATGCAGCAGCTGCTGTTCGGATATATGCCGTGCAACGAAGAGCAGGACAGGATGTTCGAGAGGCTGAACTCGGACTTGGGCAAAGCCAGGGCCGGCGGAGCCAAGGATGAAATCGACGCGGCAAAAGCGAAGCTGAAAGCTGCCAAAAGGCAATACAAGGAAAGTGAATTCCGCATCCACCCGAACTTGTGCTCCTATGAACATTTGGACCTTGTAGATTCCGGAGCCAGGTCATATGACATCGATATAAACAATTCGATTCCGCGGCTGCTCGAATTGGTAGACAAAAAAGCGGCGGAATCCGTAAGAAAACATGATTCATGAATAAAGAAAAAAAGTATTGCCCCGCTCCGTTGGAGCTGGGCAATGTAAAACTGCCGGAATCGCTGTCGCCGCTCACAGAACGGATAGCCGAAAACATCCACGAAGTATGGGCAAAGTCCAGAATGGACGAAGGATGGACATACGGGAATGAACGCAACGACAGGAAAAAGACGCATCCGTGTCTTATCCCTTACTCGGAACTTCCCGAGATAGAAAAGGAATATGACAGGAATACGGCCTTGTCCGCACTGAAAATGGTCGTCAAACTCGGCTACCGGATAATTCCGGATGAAGAAAATCCGCGCTGACCCGATACAAATATTTTTCAGCGGCTCAGTTTTTCGTACAAAAGGAAGTGACCCGAAAGGGAATCCGCATAACGCGTGAAATTCCACATTTCGGGTCAATGTTTATAAGTCGATGTACAGCGTTGCGCTGTATCTGCAAATTACCAGTTCAGGATTTTCTTGAAATCGTACAGTTCCGGATCGGACACATATGCCTTGGCTGCTTCATAGTCGGCCTCGGTGATATAGTGGGCGATGAACTTGTAGTAATTCTGCGCAGTACCGGCATTGATATCCACGACTCTCGGAGGAATCTTTCCTGTCTTAGGGTCCTGCAGATCGGCCAAGTAGAGAGGAGATACATTGCCGCAGGCATCCACGTAAACCATGCATCCGGTCTTGCCTTCGCTGTAGAGCTGGTATACGCCCATCGCAAGTTCGGTGCAGTATGTAAGATCATATGCTACCGGATCCTGACAGCGTACGTCATAGCCTATCTCCACAGGACGGGTCTTCACCTTCAGACCGATTTTCTTGAGTTCCTTTTCCAAAAGGTCATTGAACAGCACAGCCTTGGAAATTTTTCCGAGTTCAGGATGCCCGTGTTCGTCGTACGTGAAATGCACACCTGCATCTGCAGCTTCCCTTGCCACACCTTCATCGTGGAAAAGTCCTTCCGCAGCCACTACGGTACCGTAGTTCACGCCCATGATTTTTCTCTTGAGGATGGCGGAAATGGTCAGTCTGATGATCTTGTCGAGACAGATATCAGTCTTGTTGAACATTTCCGGGATAATCGTCATCGGGCAATGAGTAGCTTCGCCGATTCCGAGCGCAAGGCTGCCGCATGTACGTCCCATGGCAGAGATAAGAAGCCAGTTTCCGGAAGTGCGGGCATCCTCGTAGATGGTTCTGGCGATGTGCGCACCTTCGTTCTTGGCGGAATTGTAGCCGAACGTAGGCGTATTGTTCGGAAGAGGAAGGTCATTGTCGATGGTTTTCGGACAATGTATGTTCGCAATATGATAGTTCTTCGCTGCAAGGAATTTGGAAATTCTGTTCGCAGTGGAAGCGGTATCGTCGCCGCCGATAGTTACAAGCAACTTGATATTGTTGTCTTTGAAAAGATCGAGGTTGAAGTTCTCTTCGAAATCCTTGTCGGTAGGTTTGAAGCGGCTCATCTCAAGATATGATCCGCCCCTGTTGAAATAACGGTCTGCCTTGAAAAAGTCGAGTTCTTCAGTACGGGCGTTTTTGCTGAAAAGTCCGGAATATCCGCCGTGAAGGCCGATGACCCTGAATCCTTTTGCCAAAAAAGTCTTGGCTACGCTCATCGAAACCGAATTCATCCCCGGGGCTGGTCCGCCGCCGCAAAGAATAATTACTGCATCTTTCATAATTCTATTCCTTAATACTTATTATAATAGTTTATTTCCACTTCATTAATGAAGTTTACTGCCGTAAATGACCGATGTCCGCCTCCCGCGAGAACGCCGCAGTGCGCAATCTCCGTCCTATCCATCCCCCGAGACGTCAGAACGGGTGCAATGCAAGGCCGAGCGGGTCGGACAAGGGAGTTTACTGTCGTAAATGACCGATGTCCGCCTCCCGCGAGAACGCCGCAGTGCGCCCGTTCTCACGTCTCGGCCGCAAAATTATAAAATCCCTTTCAATAAACACCCAAATACGAGGAAAAAATCGTACTTTTGTAACTTATATCGAATTAATCGGCAGGATACAGTGGAACTGAAAGAAATAAAGAAAAGGATAGAAGAACTCAGGAGGGAAATTGAGGAAAACAACAGGCGGTATTATGTGGAAAATGCGCCTGTGATAAGCGATTATGAGTTCGATATGATGATGAAGGAACTGGAAGCCTTGGAAAAGGCATATCCTGAGTTTGCATCGCCGGACTCTCCTACGGGAAAAGTGGGAAGCGATTTGGAAAGAAAGAGCGATGATGAGAAAAAAAACGAATTCGAACAATATCCGCATAAGTATCCGATGCTTTCGCTGGGAAACACATATAATATTGAGGAGGTAGAGGCTTTTGCGGAACGTGCCGGCAAAGGTATAGGCAAAGCATTTTCGTTTTGTTGCGAACTGAAGTTCGACGGGACCGCAATATGTCTGACGTACAGAAACGGCAGGCTTTTCAGGGCTTTGACCAGGGGCGACGGTGCGGTAGGCGACGATGTTACTGAAAATGTCAGGCACATAGCCAATATCCCGCAAACGCTGAAAGGAGAAGGCTATCCTGAAGAGTTCGAAATCAGAGGTGAAATCTATATGCCGTACAAGGCTTTCGACAGGCTCAACGAAGAAAGGACGAGAGATGAAGATCCGCCGTTCGCGAATCCGAGAAATGCAGCATCGGGCTCTTTGAAACTCATAAATCCCAAGGAAGTCGGACACAGGGGATTGGAATGCACCCTGTATCACCTGTTGGGTGACAACTTGCCATTCTCGACACATGACGAAGCATTGAAATCGGCAGCCGGATGGGGTTTGCCTGTCTCCGACAGACGCAAGGTATGCCATGACATCGGCGAAATAGAAGAATTTATCGGATATTGGGATACGGAAAGAAAGGCATTGCCGTTCGCTACCGACGGCATAGTGATAAAGGTCAATGAGCTGGCATATCAGAAAGAATTGGGCTATACGGCAAAATTCCCGAGATGGGCGGTTGCATACAAGTTCAAGGCTGAACAGGCTCTCACGAAAGTGAAATCGATAGATTACCAGGTAGGACGCACAGGTGCGGTCACTCCTGTGGCCAATTTGGAGCCGGTCCTGCTGTCCGGAACGACGGTAAAAAGAGCGACTCTGCACAATGCCGAACAGATGCACATCTTAGATATCCGAGTTGGCGACTATGTCTATGTGGAAAAGGGAGGGGAAATCATTCCGAAAATCACCGGAGTCGATAAGGAAAAACGCACGGGCGAAGCTCAGGTACCCGTTTTCCCGGAAAAATGCCCTGACTGCGGAACAAAGCTCGTAAAAGACGCGGGAGAAGCCAAATACTTCTGTCCGAACACGGACGGCTGCCCTACACAGATAAAGGGAAAACTCGTGCACTTCATCAGCAGGAAGGCAATGAATGTCATTGCGGGAGACGCGACCATAGAACAGCTGTACAATCTCGGTTTCGTTCGCAGACCGTCGGACTTCTATGCCTTGAAGACAGAACAGCTGCTCAGGCTCGAAGGATGGAAAGACAGGGCTGCCGCACGGTTTCTGAGCAGTATCGAAGCCTCGAAGAAGACGGCTTTCGACCATGTGCTCTTTGCGCTCGGCATCAGGTATGTCGGAGAGACGACGGCAAAATCATTGGCTAAACATTTTCAGAATATAGATGCTCTGATGGCCGCCGACAAAGAGACGCTCCTGGCCGCCGACGATATCGGAGAAGTGATAGCGGACAGCATTCTCGACTATTTTGCCGCTCCGGAACACAGGGAGGAAGTGGAGCGTCTGAGGCATGCCGGACTTAAATTCTCCATGGACGAAGTCAGGAGTCCCGAATCGAATGCTCTCGCAGGACTGATTTTCGTCATTTCAGGAAACTTCAGCGTGTCGCGGGATGAAATCAAGGAACTCATATCGCAGAACGGAGGCAGGAACAGCTCGTCCGTAAGCGGCAGGACGTCATACCTTCTCGCGGGAGAAAAACCCGGTCCGGAAAAGATAAAGAAAGCGGAAAACCTCGGCATTCCGATTATCGGAGAAGACGAATTCCGAAAACTCATCGGCAGCGATACGGTACGGGACGACGGCATTGCCGGTAACGGCAGCAAAACATCGCAAGACAGCGGCATTGCCGGTAACGGCACTCCGGAAACAGCCGGCAGACCCGCCCAGTTGACGCTTTTTTAAAAATGGAAACAGATGAGAAGTCCCAAGTACATAGCTGACAGGCTGAAACGCTTCATTACCGAAGATATCTGGAATTTGGATATCGAGGAATTTTCGCGTGCCAAGGCCCGTTCTATCAAATATCTGAAGGTCCTCATCATCACCATCAAGACATTTTCGGCAGAAAGAATAGGTTTTCAGGCTACGGCGCTCAGTTTTTTCGGCACCATGTCAGTGGTTCCGTTCATCGCCATAGTATTCGCCATCACGGGAGGGCTCGGACTTGCGGACAAGCTCGAAACCCTGCTTTATTCGTATTTCGAGAACTCGCAGGAAACCATAAACATGGTAGTCGGTTTTGCGAACAACATCATCCGGACCGCACAGTCCAGCACCATGGGGCTCCTGAGCGCGCTTCTTTTCTTCTGGCTCGTATTCTGGATGATGATTTCCGTAGAACGTGTCTTCAACAACGTCTGGAGAGTGCGCAAATCCAGAAACATATTCAAAAGAATCTCTTTCTATACAGCCATACTGCTGATTTCACCATTCGTGATTCTGCTGTTTTTCTCCGGCTCGATGATTTACAGCAACATGCTCAAAGGAATCGGACTTGACTTGGAGTACTTCGAATCATTGGCGTCCATCATAGCATGGATACTGTTTTATGCGGTGGCTACACTGACTTTTTCAGCGATGTACAAATTCATACCCAATCATAAAGTGATATATTCGAGCGCTCTGAGAGCCGCATCCATTTCCGCCTTGGCTTTTACCCTGCTGCAGTATCTGTACTTGGAAACGCAGCTTTTCGTCACCCGGCTGAATATGGTATACGGCGCCGTGGCCGCTATCCCTCTCTTTATGTTCTGGATGAATTTGGGTTGGTTCATAATCCTGTTCGGCGCGGAACTTTCATACGCCTACCAGAATGTGGATAACTACAATATAGAATGAGCCGATGCCGTTTTTATTGCCCGCCTGCGGGCAACGGGATTTTAAAAACTTGAAAAAACGAAAACATGCCTGTATCTGAATTTACAAAAGAAGATTTCGACATTATCGCACGCGACTACGCGGATCTCAAGGAGGCGGCGAGGAAAAGGTGCGCGAACCAGAAGGAATTAGATGTCGTGCAGAAAGCATTCGACTTCGCCAATGAAGCCCACAAAGGGGTGAGACGACGTTCCGGCGAGCCGTATATACTTCATCCTATCGCAGTGGCGAAAATCGTGGTGAGCAATATCGGACTCGGGTACAAATCCATAGCCGCGGCCCTGCTGCACGATGTCGTGGAAGACACCGAGTACACGGTAGAGGATATTTCGAATCTTTTCGGGGAGAAAATAGCATCTCTCGTGGAGGGGCTTACCAAAATCAAAACCGTGCTCGACAATGAAGACAAGGCGGAGAAAAAAAGTCTGCAGGCGGAGAATTTCAAACGTATCCTGCTGACTCTGAACGATGACGTGCGGGTAGTCCTGATAAAATTGGCAGACAGGCTGCACAACTGCCGGACCATCGAATTCATGCCGGAATACAAAAGGGACAAGATACTCTCCGAGACAATGTTCATCTTCATTCCTCTTGCGCACAGGCTCGGTCTGTACGAGGTCAAATCTGAAATGGAAGATATATGGCTCAGATACAAGGAGCCGGAGGCTTTCAATGAAATCACGGAGAAAATCAACCGCAATATTTCAGACAAGGAGAAAGAAATCAACGAATTCATCAGTCCGATAGACGAGGCGCTGCGCAAAGCCGGTTTCGATTTCGAAATCAAGAAAAGGGTCAAGACCCCGTATTCGATCTGGCATAAAATCGTGACAAAAGGCATTACGTTCGAACAGATATACGATCTCTATGCGGTAAGAATCATTTTCAACCCGGGACAAGCCTGTACAAAAGACATGGAGCGTGATCAGTGCTATCATGTATTTTCCATCATTACAGGCATTTACAAGTACAAGAGCGACAGAATCAGGGATTGGGTGAAACATCCGAAAAACAACGGCTACGAGGCCCTGCACTGTACGGTGATGAGCCATTCCGGCATCTGGATAGAAGTCCAGATACGTACACAGAGGATGAACGATATCGCGGAAAAAGGCATTGCCGCGCACTGGGCATACAAAAAAGACGGATTCGTGAGCGAGAACGAGAGCGAAATGGACAAATGGATCAGCAAGGTCAAGGAAATCATAGTGAATCCGGACGTCAATGCCCTCGAACTTTTGGACATAATCCACAACGACCTCACCACTACGGACATCCTGGTATTTACGCCGAAGGGAGAGCAGAAAAGCATCCAGAAAGGGGCCACGGCCTTGGATTTCGCATATCTTATCCACACGGAAATAGGCAACAAGGCCATAGCGGCGAAAGTAAACATGAAGTTGGTGCCGCTGACATACGTTCTCAAGTCAGGAGACCAGGTGGAAATCATTACTGCGGAAAACGAGAAGCCGAAACGGGCCTGGCTCCAGTTCCTCGTCACCAGAAAGGCAAGGAACATCGTGGTAGACTACTTCAAGGGAGAGCGGCAGGAAAGCATCAGGGTAGGCAAGACCATGCTTGAAGAGCAGCTCGGAGCCCTCGGTTTCAAGATGACGGACAAAATCATATCCCGGCTGCTCGACGGCTACGAAATTTTCGAGGGCGACAAGGATGAGCTTTTCTTCCGCATAGGTGCGGGCATCCTCAAATTGGGGAATCTCGAACAGATAGTCAAAAAAGACGAAGACAAGCAGGGGAAATGGTCTTTCCCATGGTTCAAGAGCAAAGACAGGAAAGATGACAAATATGTAATCAACGACAAGTCCGACGGAGCGCACAAATATGTCATAGCGAACTGCTGCAATCCTATCCCGGGAGATCCGGTCGTAGGATTCCTTGCTTCCGACGGAACTATTACGGTGCACAAGAAATCGTGCAATGTGGCCAACAGCATCGCTGCAAAGCATGGCGACAGAATAGTAAAGACGCAATGGGAGCAGGATGTCGACCAGTCTTTTTTGGTCAGACTTTCCCTGAAAGGATACGACAGGATAGGTATCATAAACGAGATATCGCGTTATATTTCATTGGTGATGAATGTCAACATGAGGCGCATGTATCTGAATACCGAAGATGAGGTGTTCGACGGCTATATCGATCTGTATGTACATGACAAGGACGATTTGGAGAGGCTGATAAAAAGGTTGAACAAAATCGAGGGTGTCCAGAGCGTAGTGCGGACCGACTTGTAGAAATCCGGCAGCTCCGCAATGTCATGTCGGGCGCAGCCGGGACATCTGTCGAAAACGCGGTCTGTCATGTCGAGCGCAGTCGAGACATCTGTAAAAAATAAAATTGAATATTAAACAAACAAAACAGAATGAAAATAAAAAACATACTGGTACAGTACGGCCTCCTGACGGCAATAGTAGCGGCAACAGGCATACTGATATTTTCACCGTCCTGCGCCAATACTACCACCCCTCCGAGCGGCGGCCCGAAAGACACCATCCCTCCCGTCTTGGTAAAATACTATCCCATGCCTGGAGATACGATGATACCTGTGCACAAGACGCAGATATCACTGACTTTCGACGAATACGTGGTAGTAAAGGATGTCCAGAGCCTGTTCCTCTCCCCTCCTTTGGAAAAGACGCCCAAATACCGGATCAGAAACAAAAGCGTGATAGTATATTTCGAATCGGACCTCGATTCGAACAAGACATATGTCCTCGATGTGACCAATGCCATTGCCGACAACAACGAAGGCAACATGTACCCGGGCTATGCCATGGTATTTTCGACCGGCAGACAAATCGACTCCATGATGATAACCGGGATCGTGCAGGACTGCAATACGCTCATGCCAGTGAAAGGAGCCACCGTGATGCTGTACAAGGACCATGCGGACTCGGCCATATTCAAGCACAGACCGGATGCAGCCATAAAGACCGACGACTGGGGATACTTCTGCCTGAGAAACATCCAGGATACAGTCTACAGAATGTACGCCATCATGGATATGAACAACAACAACATGTATGAGGCCGACAACGAACAGGTGGCATTCATAGATACTCTCGTCAGGCCGGTAACCAAGGTCATGGATTCGCTTCCGGAACTGCAGAAATACCTTATGACCGATACCGTGGCATGCTTGGCAAGAAAGACCGAATACGAACTCAACCTGTTCAAGGAAGTCCCGTCCAAACAGATGATAATGAACAAGGAACGTCTCGGAGAACGGACCGCATACATCACGTTCATGGCGCCTTATGCCAGGATAGATTCCATCTGGATGACAGGCATCCCGGCCGACAAGCTGATAACTCAGTTCAATTTAGAGCAGGACAGCCTTGAAATATGGGTAAATGATCCGAGGACTCTTCCGGACACGCTGTTTCTGAACGTAAACTATCATAAGACGGATACACTCGGCAACCTCGTCCCTACCCTCGAGGAAGTCAAACTTGCCAAACCGCGCCAGACGACTGTTGCCAAGAGTGCAAGGACCGATATCAAGAAAGAAGACACTACGGCAGTATTCACCATCGATGCCAAACCGGAAAACGTGGAACAGTACGGTTTCGTGATAGAATTCAAATATCCGCTCGTCCAGTCGGCATTCGATTCATTGGAGTTCCGGTATCTCAATCCGAAACAACAGGAATTCACAGACAAGTACACTGTAGAACAGGACAGCCTGAATCTCAGGAAATACGTAGTACGTCCGGCTTCCAAACTTCTTCCGGGATACGAATATTTCCTGAAGATTCCGCACAGGAAATTCATGGACATAAACGGTTTTCTCAATGACAGTTCCGAAGTGAAAGTCATGCTTCCGAATGACGACAAGCTGAGTTCGCTCACTTTGAGCCTGAGCAATGTGGAAAACAAATACATCGTAGACATGCTCAACGAAAAAAGAGACCAGACCATCCGTTCCTTTACCGTAGAATCCGACACGACCCTCCTCTTTCCATACATCACGGCAGGAAAATATTCCATAAGGCTGACAGAGGACGTGAACAGAAACGGTCTTGTGGACACGGGAAACCTGCTCGAGCACAAACAGCCGGAAAAGGTAAAATTCTACAAGCTCGAAAACGGAGATGCATATATTGAAATCCCGGAAATGACAGAATTAGAACAGAGCATCGATGTAGGGGAACTGTTCAAATAATGCAGCCAGAACAACATGAAGACAGCATATATCATCATTTCGACAGCCGTTGCGGCCTGCGCCTGCATCTTTCCGGCATCAGCCCAGATGCCTGAAGGGCTGACAGTAGAAGACAAGGGGAATTCCGGCTCTGCCGTAGAATACACGGACAGCACGTTGTCTCTCGACATAGAGCATTTGGACATCGACTCATTGAGCGACAGCTATTTGGACAGTCTCGACATCAATAAAGACATACCCATCAACGATTATTCGATGATCGGGTTTCAATACGGTGTGGGTATCAGTCAGGTTAGCTGGAATCCGTCCATGCAGCAGAAATTCAGGTTTACTCCCTACAACTTCGGCTTTCTGTGGACACGTTATGGGAAAATGTTCGGCTACATGCCGTATTTCGGGATTCAGGCCGGAGTGTTTTTCGGGCAGGAAGGATATCAGTTCGAAGAGGATGACGAAGGTTATACTCCCTCTGTAGAAGGAGCGACCGGAGCAATAATGAATGTCGTGGAAGTGCCGGTAATGGCGCATTGCCACTTCGATTTCTGGAAAATGAAACTGATGGTAAATCTCGGTATTTTCGGCGGTTACCGCCTGAGCATCTCGCGTTTCGGAGACGCCGTGCCTGAAAGTATCAGAAATTCGTTTCTCGAGACAGACAGGAGGCTCGACTACGGAATCAAGGGAGGAGCCGGTTTTGCATTCGTATTCGACCCTGTCGAAATACACTTTACCGCCATGTACAAACATTCGTTAGGCACGCTGTATGAGCCAGACTACTACAGCCAGTACTATTACCGGTATGCATATCCGACGAATTTCATCTTTTCTGTCGGAGTGCATTTCCAGTTGACGAAAAGAGTCGGGAAAACGACCCATGCTCTCAGAAGGGAAGCGAAAGAACATCTCGGTCTAATACGGAGCATACAGTCGGCAGTTCCTGTAGAAGAATAAGAATATGTTTTTTTAAAGCAGATTCAAAGAATTTCGGTATGGAAACATCAGCAGTAAAAGTTGGGAATATTTTCATTGGAGGCGGACATCCCATCGTTGTACAGACCATGTGCAATACCCATACGTCCGATATCGAGGCTTCGGTCGCACAGTGCGTCAGAATGTATGAAGCCGGAGCCGAAATGATCCGGCTCACCGTACCTTCCATGGACGACGTGAAAGCTCTTGCCGAAATAAAAAAGCAGCTGAGGGCAACGGGCATGGAAACGCCATTGGTGGCAGACGTGCATTTCTCGTCCGAAATAGCCATAGCAGCGGCGGAAGTCGTGGAAAAGGTGCGCATCAATCCAGGAAATTTCCACAAGGACCATTCGAAAGCCTGCGAACAGTTCTCGAAATTGGTTTCCGTCTGCCGCGAACACGGTACGGCCATAAGAATAGGACTGAATCACGGCTCGCTCGGAGAAAGGATCACGAATCTGTACGGCAATACTCCTTTGGCCATGAAGGAAGCGGCCATGGAATGGATAAATCTGTGTCTCGAAAATAATTTCCGGAATACAGTCGTCTCGCTGAAAGCGAGCAACACCATAGTCATGGTAGAGGCTTACCGTCTTTTAGCTGACGCAATGAAAGAAAACGGGATATCCTTTCCCCTGCATCTCGGAGTAACGGAAGCCGGCAACGGGGATTCCGGACGGATAAAATCGGCTGTCGGCATATCGGCGCTGCTGTCAGAAGGCATCGGAGATACGGTCAGGGTATCGCTTACGGAAGACCCGGTGAACGAAATCCCGGTGGCCCGCTATCTTGCCGACAGATACGGAGGCAAACTGCATTCGTCCATGTCCGGCATAGAAATATCCGGGCGGAAAGCTCGGGCCTGTTATGCCGCCCCGTCAAGAGAAAGGCTGATTCTCGATTTCGCCTGCGACTTCGGCAAAATGCTGCTCGACAAAAAGATAGACGAAGTGGAACTGCACGGCAGCTATATCGGGGAAAACGGAAAGGAAACTCCTCTCGACGGGAGCCCGGAAGCGGAATATTTCACTGACGAACTGATGCAGGCAGCCAGAAGGCGTTTTTACAAGCCGGAATACGTAGCCTGCCCCGGATGCGGACGCACGATGTACAATCTCGAGGAAACTTTCAATGAAGTGAAACGCAGGACCTCCCATCTGAAAGGCATGGTCATAGCCGTCATGGGCTGTATCGTAAACGGTCCGGGAGAAATGGCCGATGCAGACTGGGGCTATGTCGGAGAAGGGAGCGGCAAAGTCTCTATATACAGGAAAAAAACGCCTGTCATGAGACATGTTCCGGAATCCGAAGCCATTGACAGGCTGCTCGAGCTTATCGATAAGGACAATACCGAAACTGCACCTATTTAGCTGCTTCCAGCGCGAATTCCCTGTCAGGCTTTCGAAGCGCCAGCTTCCGTTGCATCCGAATCCACATCATCCGACAGAAGCGGGGCGATTTTTTTCACTATGACCTTGTCGATTCTCGCACCGTCCATATCCACGACTTCAAACTGGAACTCGCCCCAGGTCACCTTCTCCCCTGCCACCGGCATGTGATCGAGTTCGTCCAAAATCAGACCGGCAACAGTCGTATATTCGAAATCCTCCATCGAATCCTCGATGTCGAAATGCCTAAGGAAGTCGTACATCGGACACATACCATCCACCAACCATCCGTCATTGTCCCCGCGCGCTATGATATCCGGCTCCTCATGGTCATCGTTAATATTGCCCACAAGGGCTTCCATAATATCTTTCAATGTTATGATGCCGGAGCATGAGCCGAACTCGTCGCAGACCAGTGCCCGACTTATCTTTTTCTCCTTCATCTGCTCCAAAACCGTGTATACATTCATGTTTTCATGGAAATACACCGGCTCTTTCATCATCTTTTTCAGGTCGAAACCCTGCTTGCCGATATTCAGGACATATTCTTTCAAGGAAAGCACACCCACCACATGATCCAGGTCGTCATCCACTACAGGATATTCCTCGAAAATATTTCCTTCTATCGTTTCGCGAATCTCCTGTTCCGTCATTTCGAGGCTCAGCCATACTATATCGGCACGCAACGTCATTATGGTGCTGACTTTCAGGTCGCCCAAGGCAAATACCCGCTCTACGAGATCCTGTTCTACAGGAGATACTTCGCCTTCGTCCGTCCCCTCCTGGATTATGGACTTTATCTCTTCCTCGGTCACTTTCGTCTCCTGGTATTTTATTCCCAATATCTTGACTATCAGAGATGTCGTCTTTGCGAGGAGCCATACGAAAGGTGCAGCTATGACGGAAATGAACTTCATGGGACCGGCTACAATCTTGGAAACCTTTTCTGCCGCACTCATGGCAATTCGCTTAGGCACGAGTTCCCCGAAAATCAACGTCAGGAACATCACGAGAATGACTATTATACCTTTTGCCAAAGCAGAAGCCCCGGCAGCGGCCATGCCTGCACTCTGGAACACGGATGCCAGCTCGGCAGCTATCTTGTTGCCGGAAAAGATACCGGTCAATATGCCGATGAGCGTGATGCCTACCTGGACTGCCGACAGGAACCGGTCGGGATCCTGAGCTAATTTAAGTGCCGTCTTGGCAGCTTTGCTGCCCTTGTTGGCTTCGGATTGAAGACTTGATTTTCGTGCCGAAATAATAGCTATCTCCGACATGGCAAAGACGCCGTTCAGCAGGATAAGAAGGAGAATAATGACGATTTCTTCCATATTATTTTTTGTTCAGCTCTGCAATTACCGTTTCACACGCCCTCACCTCCTGGCCGAGGCTTACCTTTATGTCGGCGTCGAGAGGAAGATACATGTCAATGCGTGAGCCGAATTTGATTATTCCGCATTGTTCGCCCCGGGTTTCACCATCGCCGACTACCGCATAGCATTCTATTCTGCGACAGAAAGTTCCGGCAAGCTGTTTGAAAAAAACCTCGCCGTAACCGTTCCTGACACTGACAGAAGTATGCTCGTTCAGCTCCGATGCTTTCGGGAGAAAAGCCAGGAAATACTTTCCCGGATGATATTTATAGTAAGTGACTTCGCCGCTCACGGGCCAGAAATTCACATGAACATTGAAAAAATCCATGTAAATGGAGACCTGCATGCAGTCGCGTTTCAAATATTCAGGCTCGTAAACCTTGTCTATGACCACTATTTCACCATCCGCCACGGCCGTCACGAGGCTGTCTCCCTGAGGCTTGTTCCGCGACGGGACCCTGAAAAAGAAAATCACGAATCCCATGAAAAAAATTATCAGAGACAGCAGGGGAAACGACAGGTATAGGCAACTTATAAAATGCAGAATCAGCCAGATCAGCAAACTACAAATCACCCAGACACAGAAAATTATCCTCCATCCGCCTCTATGAATCCTCATGATGAAAAATGGTTATCAGCCTGCAAATTTAGAAAATTTTATACAATAGATGAAATAATCACAAGACATTCACTACGAGAAGATAGATGATACCCGTCGGGATGGCTATCAGGGCGCTGTCGAGCCTGTCAAGAAAACCTCCGTGGCCGGGCATGATGCTTCCGCTGTCTTTCACTGCATAATAACGCTTCCATTGCGACTCTATGAGATCTCCATAGACGCCTGTCACATTCATCAGTACTGCCAATATCAGACAGTGCCACAACGGATAATGCAACATCCCGACATAGTGAAGGACCGCACCGGCAGCCACGGCCAAAATCAGTCCGCCCCAGAATCCAGCCCAGGACTTCTTCGGAGACACTTCCGGAAATAGTTTCTTGCCGTATTTCTGGCCAATGCTCATGCCGAAAACATATCCCCCTATATCGGAAACCCACACTATGATGAACAGGGACAGCAGAAGG
>CALUSD010000098.1 GCA_944323295.1 uncultured Bacteroidales bacterium
GAAATCATTGCCCTGCAAAACAAACATAGTCTCGAAAGCAATGAAAAAGATGTCGGCAAGACTTTCGAGGTGCTCGTGGAAGGTACTTCCAAACGCAATGCGGACGAACTTTTCGGCAGGACGACTACGAACAAGGTCTGCGTTTTCCCTGCGAACGGGCACCGGACGGGGGATTATGTGAGGGTGAAGGTATTGTCCTGTACTTCCGCCACCCTTATCTCGGCGTGTCAGAACGGGTAAATTGCACCGCACAAAATTTTTTATCCCATGTCGGTCGGAACAGTCATAGCTTACGCATTTTTAGTGCTGGTCATAGCCGGGACAATTTTAGTCATTCTTTCAGATGACGAAGCGGATTCAGGGCGGAAAATAGCGTGGATTCTCGTAGTCGCGCTCCTTCCGGCCATAGGTATCATCGCATACATTGTTTTCGGGTTGAATCCGAGACGGAACTCCAAGCATGAAGAGTATTCCGGCCTTTTTCATGAGGCTTTCGCGAAAATTGCGGACGAAGATGAATACCGCAAACTGTTCGGAGAAGAAAACAGGGCGGCGATAAGGGCCGGCTACCGGGAATTGTCTGCTCTGCTGTCGCACAGCAACGGTACTACTGTCACGGACAACAACGACGTCGAGGTCATCACTTCCGGGAAGCGCAAGTTCGAGGCCCTCGTGAACGATTTGGAGAATGCGAAGGAGCATATCCACATGGAGTATTTCTATTTCCGGAAAGACAGCGGCAGCAAGCGGATAAAGGAAATCCTGATGAGGAAGGCACGTGAAGGCGTGAAAGTCCGGTTCATACACGAGAACATAGCCAATATTGACATCAGTCCGAGGTATTACAACGAGATGAAAAAGGCCGGAGTGGAGGTGGTGAAGTTCACGCGCCCTCGTTTCAGTCTGCTGCGTTTCAGCGCGATGCTCAATTATCGCGACCATAGAAAAATAGTGGTAATAGACGGAAAGATAGGCTATACCGGAGGCATGAACATCGGCGACGACTATTTCGTAAGGTGGCGCGATACCCACATGAGAATCACGGGAAATGCCGTTTATGCCCTGCAATACTGTTTTCTGTATTCATTCGTGACGTCCGGAGGGAAAATCAAGGAGAATTTCCATGAATTTTTTCCGGAAACCGCCGGCCTGCCCTCAGGAGGCGAACTCGTCCAGATCGTTCCCGACCAGCCTGTGGGCCGGTGGTCGATACTCCAGATGGGGGCCACATGGACAGTGCAGCATGCAGGCAGTTATGTTTATATCCAGACCCCGTATTTCGTCCCGCCGGAGTCTTTGCTGCAGGCGCTAAAATCCTCGGCCCTCAAAGGCGCAGACGTGCGGATAATGGTGCCGCGCAAAACCGATATGATTTACATGACGCTTGCGAACAAATCCTATTATCGCGGGTGTCTTGAAGCCGGTGTGCGCATCTTTGAGAAAAACGGTAGTTTCATACATTCCAAAACCATAGTTTCGGATGATTATCTGTCCGTCATCGGTTCCGCCAACATGGACTACCGCAGTTTTCAGCTCGACTATGAGATCAATGCCTACATTTTCGACGAAGCCATGGCCGTCCGCAACCGTCGGATTTTCGAGGAGGATCTCGTCGAATGCACCGAAATCACCCTCGATTCATGGTGCCGCCGTCCATGGTACCTGAAATTCGCCTACTCGGTAATCCGTCTTTTCGCTCCGCTCCTGTAGCTGCATTTACACATTTCCGTACTCCCTTGCCTTTCAGCTGAAACGGTTTCTGTCGGGCAGAAAATAGTACTGCACATTCTTGCTTGTAAACATCCTGTGCACTGTACCAGAAAGTTGTGATACCCCACCATGCACACAAAAAGATAATTTCAATAAAAGATATGAAAATTATTTTCAGTTACGAAAATAGATTTCGTAAGAACTTTATATTTTTGTACCTGCAAATACGAGATCTTTGAAAGTCCGGGCGCAAGATTGATTCATTGCAATCTGGCATATTGTTTCGTCAGTATGCAGATCGGATTGTTGTCTCATCTGTTTGGTGAGACTGAAAGTCATCAGGATGTTTCCTCATACTGTGACTTTATGGATATTGTTGAAGTTCATGTGTAGAGTTTTAGAGAGCATTATGACTTTTAGACTATCGCACAGCTGCGCAAAGAATTGCACTGCCTGGACTTTTAAGGATCCTTTTATTATAATACATGAACTACAGCGAAACGGAAATCTGTTCGGTTATAAAAGAATCTTTCCCGGTCATGAAAGATCAGAAGGATTTGTTGTCCCTTATAAACAAGATCGACAGAATGCTGCATGCCGACAGTAATAAACGTCGGCTGCCGATTTCAGAAAATTCGTTCAATTATTATAAAAATTCGAAGATTTCATTTAAGCGTAGGTACAAAACATTTAATATTCCCAAGAAATCAGGAAAAATCCGAGTAATTAATGCGCCTTGTTCCAGACTTAAAAGAATACAACGGGCTCTGAATGCAATATTCTCGGCATATTATGAGCAGAATGATTATTCTTGTGGTTTTGTTGCGGGGAAGAATGTGACAGATGGAGCCAAGAAACATGTCAGGAAAAGCTATGTACTGAATATCGATTTGAAAGATTTTTTTGATTCCATAGAGATGTATCGGATAAAGGCTATTCTTACTCTTCCGCCATTCAATTTGAAAAGTGATAGAAACAATCCGCAGGACATTGCGTTTACTATAGCGAATCTGTGCTGTCACCCTAAGGAGGTGACACGGTTAGACGCTGATGGAAAAGAAATGATTTGTGTCAGGAATGTACTGCCTCAAGGTGCTCCGACTTCTCCTGTGCTGACAAATCTGGTATGCCGGCAACTTGACAGAAGACTGGCAGGTTTGTCGAAGCGCTATCGCGCATCTTATTCACGCTATGCAGATGACATTACATTTTCTGCCAACAGAAATATCTTTCATCCGAAGTCCGGCTTTTGTAAGGAATTGAGACGCATTATAGAAGATGATCAGAAGTTCAGGATAAACAATGAAAAGACGAGAGTACAGGGAAAGGGCTATAGGCAGAAAGTAACGGGCATAACCGTCAATGAGAAAGTGAGTCTCGGACGAAGATACGTGAAACAGTTGAGAATGTGGCTTTATTTGTGGGAAGAATATGGTTATGAGCAAGCATCAGAATATTTTAAAAATGACTATACTGCAGCTCGTGGATATGTAAAGTCTCATAATGCAGAGATGATAAATGTTATCGCGGGTAAGTTGGATTACATGAAAATGGTTGTCGGAGCAGACAATGAAACTTATCGAAAATTGAATGACAGGTATAGACGGTTGATAGAGATTCGTAATCCAGAGCTTAGTATGACGCATTCTGGACATTTTATTAAGGTAGATTTAGATAATGAATCCGTTATGTCTTTGATATCAGATATAGTTAAAAGATTATAGTATTTTATGAACGAAAAAGATAGATGCGAAATAAAAAACACCCTGCATGTCCTTGTTCAAAAATTGAAAGACAACCCTGATAGTACCATGCTGGAATTACTTATATCAGAGTTGTCTAATACTCCTCTTTACAGAGAAAAAATTGATTCAATATATGAATGTGCTGTTGAGTCTATTTTGAGTAGACTGTCATTTCCGGATTTAGGTTG
>CALUSD010000099.1 GCA_944323295.1 uncultured Bacteroidales bacterium
AGGTTATCGGATGAACGCAAGCCGCTTTTGCTGACACTTGTCACTATGGAAAAATGCAAGCCGCTTTTTTTCATGAAATATTTCAATGAGACCAAATCTTCCAGACGTTCATAGAAACGGTCGCTCCACTTTATTTCCACTGCCCATTCCGGCTTCTGTGTCAGCCGACCGATACCGACAATATCGACTTCCCCTTGCAATTTTCCTTGTTTCCAATTAGCATAATACACATCCTGTTCCTGACGAGGAAACCACTGGGCATATACAGCCGTTTCCACCATATCTCCGATCTCATCATCCTTATCGTTGATCGGCTGAAACAAAGCGCATCTCAATGACGGGTTTGTCAGGTAAATTTTAAATTGAGTTTCCCTTTGATACTTTTTCGCATTATCATCCGTTCGATGGACTACTTTTATAAGGAATGCAGCTTCAAGATAATTTATGTATTTCCTTAATATATCTTTTTTTATTCCAGACTCCTTTGAAAGCACTTCATACGAAAACTGTTTCCCTGAATGATAAGCGATCATTGTAAAAAGCGAATTAAGTTCCTGCACATCCGTAATGCCGTACAAACTCGGCAAATCACGCAACAAGACCTTGTCTATGATGTCATGCCTGATGAACTGCCCGGGATTTTCCCGTATCTTTTCAGAAAAAACCACTTCCGGATAACCGCCATAGTTGATATAGTCAAGAAACAATTCATTAAGTTTGTCAATGGCTACCGTACGATAACTCTCTACCGGGCCCCCCAGGCAGTCGATAGTGTCCGGTTTCATGATATTGGCATACCCTTTCAAATGAATATACTCATAAAATGTAAGCGGAGGCAAATTGAAATCGGAAAATCTTCCGGCACCACTTTCATCGCTTCTTTTTTTCAACTCTGCTGCGGCAGAGCCGGAAGCTATGAATTTAACGTTCAGATAGGTATCCACTAAAGACTTAAGGCTCACTTCCCATTCTTTAAGATACTGTATTTCATCATAAAATACATACATCTGCTCTTTTGTTCTTTCCTTACCGAGAATCCTGCATGCCAGAACAAAAAGCTGCTCTAAATCTATTTTATTATAAATAGGAGTTTCGACAGAAATGTATACGATATTCTGCGCCGGGACACCGCTGTCAATCAAATGCTGTATGGCATGATACATCAGAACAGTCTTTCCTACACGTCTCGGTCCCATAAGAATAACGGAACGACGCAAATCAGTAGCTTCCACCATCTGCATAAAAATATGCAGATACAAGCGGGGTTTCATATTTAAATAAAACTCAGGTATTCTATCTTCTGTCCACCAAGGATTATCAACTTGCAATCTTCCTATAATCTGACTTTCCAATAATTCCGTATACTGCATAACAATTCATTAAATAAGCATATTTCAAAGATACAAATAAATCAATTTATTGCAAAATAAGACTGTCATAATATACTTATTTTCCTACTCGCAGCAAAGTCTCTCCTTATTTTACCTTTATAATTAATTATTAATCAATGAAATAGAGCAGTAATTTCAAATAAGCCTTTTTTAACAGGCTTATTTTGCAAGGACATCACAAAAGGGAATATTCAAAGGCTTGCGCGGATGAGAAAAGCAAAGTATTTTTGCAAAACAAAAGTTTTTGAAATGAAAAGGACAGCGGCTATCATGGTTATGCTGGCGGCAGGACTGACTGTCGCACAGGCTCAGGGGCAGGGAGGCAGAGGCGAGGAAGAGCAGTCCGCGCAATGCGAAAACAGGGAGGCTCCGTCTGCGCTGCAGGATGATAAAGGCATTGCACCGGCGGTGCAACATAAATATGCAGTGACGGCTCTGTCGGTCAATTACTTGCGCGAAGCTCCGGATTTTACCGCCGAACTCGGGAATCAGGCGCTGATGGGGACGCCGGTGGAAATTCTCGAAAAGGAAGGATACTGGAGGAAAGTCCGCACTCCGGATCCGTATACGGCGTGGTGCGTGGATCTCGGGCTCGTGGAAATGACAGAGGAGGAAATGAAGGAATACCTTGATGCAGAAAAGGTCATATGCACTGCCGACTATAGCATAGTAACGGAGAAACCCGGTAAGGCGGAATATGCGGATGACACAGGCGGACGGCACGATAAAAACATAAACAGACATAACGGGAAGCAGAACACTGACGGGAGGGCCCGGGCGGGAAACCCTAAAATATGCGACATCGTGGTCGGAGATATTCTGAGGGATGGCGGGAAAAGCATACGAGGCTACAGGAAAGTGATTCTGCCGTCAGGCGAAACCGGATATGTCCGAAAAAAAGACTTGGAACAATTCGGGAAATGGAAAGCGGAATGCGATCCTGCACCGGACAACATCATAAGGACTGCCATGAGGTTTCTCGGTGTGCCGTATTTCTGGGGCGGGACATCCATCAAGGGTGTGGACTGCAGCGGGCTGACCAAAATGGTATGGTATCTGAACGGCGTCGATCTGCCGAGAAACGCGTCGCAGCAGGCAAAAGCCGGGACACCGGTGAATATGACGTCTGATTTCTGGAAATTTTCAGACATGGGAAACCAGATGAATGGCGGACAGGATATGGAAACAGCCGAAAGTTTCAGACAGGAAATGCTTCGCAGGACGGAAAATCTCAAAAAAGGCGACCTGATTTTCTTCGGGATGCCCGCTTCCGACGGGCAATGCGGACAAATCGGGAGGTGCCAGCCGGACAGACCGGAAAAAGAAAAAATCACCCATGTCGGGATATATATCGGCGAGGGACGTTTCATCCATGCTTCGAAGTACGTCAGAATCAATTCATTGATCCCCGGAGAAAAGGATTTTTACGAGAATTCCGCAAAGCTGATAAAGGCGCGGAGGATAGCTGAGAAATACTGAGTTTTCATTGCCCGTACGGGCAATTTCAATATTTTTACTTTTCTTTGTAAAAAAATACCGACTATGGACGAACAGATAAGACAGATCGCCGAAAGGCTGAAAGGGTTGCGTGATGCGCTCGAACTGAAAATCGAGGATATTGCAGCCGACTGCGGACTTACCGTAGACGAGTACAGGACGATGGAAAGCGGTGAACATGACCTTTCCGTAAGCCTGTTGCAGCGGATTGCCCACAAATACGGCATCACGTTGGATGAGCTGATGTTCGGAGAAGAGCCGAAGATGGACGCATATTTCCTGACGAGAAAAGATGCCGGGATATCTGTAGAACGGGTCAAGGCGTACAAATACGAGCTCCTCGCCTCCGGATTCAAGCACAGAATCGCCGATCCATTCATCGTGACCATCGAGCCGAAACCGGCCGACACTCCCCTGTTTTTCAATGAGCACAAAGGTCAGGAATTCCACATGGTGATAAAAGGCCGGCTGTTGGTAAACATCAACGGCAAGGAACTCATTCTCGAGCCTGGCGACAGTCTTTATTTCGATTCAGGCATCCCGCACGGACTCAAGGCCCTCGATGACAAGCCGGTAAAATTCTTAGCGATGGTGATGCAGTGACGGCATCTCTCCCGGACACGGATTCAATAGATTTCCGCAGCCCTGAACAACATGAATTCGTCGAACCGACGTTAATCCGAAAACGAACTTGTACAATATAATATGGTAGAAAAATTCTTAAAGCAGACGGAATTTGCCTCTCAGGAGGATTTCAAACGGAATTTCAAGATAAATATCCCGGAAAATTTCAATTTCGGGTACGATGTGGTAGATGCATGGGCAAAGGAGGAGCCTGAGAAAAAGGCGTTGCTCTGGACAAACGACAAGGGCGAAAGCCGGCAGTTCACATACTCCGAAATGAAAAGGTATACCGACATGACCGCGTCGTATTTCCAAAGTCTCGGAATCGGCCGCGGAGACAAGGTAATGCTGATTCTGAAACGCCGTTACGAATTCTGGTTTTCCATCATTGCCCTGCATAAAATCGGAGCGATCGCCATTCCGGCGACGCATCTGCTTACAAAAAAGGACATAGTGTACCGATGCGAAGCCGCTACGATAAAAATGATAGTAGCGGCCGGCGAGGATGTCATTCTCAAACATATCACCGATGCCCTGCCGGAGTGCCCGAGCCTCGAAAAGCTCGTCAGCGTCGGGCCGGAATACCCGGACGGCTATGAAGACTTCCACAAAGGAATCGAAAACGCCGCTCCGTTTGTCCGTCCGGACAATGTCAACTCCAACGACGACATCATGCTGATGTATTTCACGTCAGGAACTACCGG
>CALUSD010000100.1 GCA_944323295.1 uncultured Bacteroidales bacterium
CACCGTCAGGGTTTCGGTGCAGCCGGAAATGGCGGCCAACGACAGAAGCATGAATGCTGCTCCGGAGAATATCTTATGATGTTTCATAATGTTTGCAATTTAGTATAATTTCTTTGTTTATCCCCCCCTTGTCATCTCGAGCGGAGCCGGAGGCATAGTCGAGAGATCTGCCGATATTAAACAGATTTCTCCACTTCGGGCTTTGCCCTCCGGTCGAAATGACAAAGACAGGGTATTTTATTTACCTGTATAATAATATCTGACAGGGGCGCCGGCACTGGTTTGAGGCCAGAATTGCGTACCGGCAGCAGACTGCACGAACACGCAGTTGCCGTCAGGCATTTCGTCTGCGAGCGAATAAATATGCTCAGAGTAATCGTTGGTAAGATCAGCTGGATTGTCGTTGCCCCACCATTGTCCGGCGGACACAAGATTCAGTCCCCAGGCTCCCCAGAATTCATCTGCTTTTTCCGCTACGGCATCTTGAGGTTTGTAATAATCCGGCGATTTCAGAACAATATAGCTGCCGGCCACTCCAGCCGCATCGTAAAGTTCCCTCCAGTCATCGTACGTAGGCAGTTTCCATCCTTCAGGACAGGCCTTGAGAGCGGCATCGAGAGTATAGTAATTGCCGTATGCCTTGCGTGCCGCAGCCTTTTCCTCCGGAGTAGAGCACCAGTCAGGATCGTTTTCGGCAAGCGTCTGATATTCCGTTCCGCGTGTGAGGGGAGTCCCGTCAGCGGCATAAGCGCTCCTGAAATTTTCCGCAAGCCAGTAGACAGTCTTTCCGTTGTACTCCAGTTTCGCCACACGGTACTGGTTTACCTCCCCGCCGTTTTCGCCGCGCACATCCGTAAATCTGAGCATGTCCTTGATATTGACCACTCCGGAAGCCCTCGAAACGTAGTCTCCCGAAGTATTGTTCTTCACGTTCCAGTAGAAAGTATTCTGGGAGAATCTGGTTATATCGAACTGCTCGATGACGGTCTGCACCTGGTCGGCAGTCAGCGATACGGAAGCCGAAGATGTCGTAAGGCCGTCGATGGAGAATGCTCCGGTCATGTTTGCATCAGTGGAGAATTCGATGGAATAGTCCGTACCTTCCTGACCTTCACCGTCCCAGGAGAATGTGGTTTCCGCTTCCGGCTCATCCACAAGAAGTTCCAGGACGCTCTGGTCGGCTGGAGTTCTCAGTTTGGATACGATTCGGGACACATTGATGGTATGTACGGACGAGGCCGCCGCTGCCATGTTGTCCGAAGATTTCACGGTCCAGTAAAGCATTCCGGAGGAGCCGGCGACTATTCCGAGCTGAGAAGCTATCGTATTGAGATCCATAGGAGTGACATCGTATGAGACACCCTTTCCGGCATCTATGGTCACGCTGGTTTTCAGATTTTTTGCAGCACTGAATATCAGGGTCGCGCCTGCTTCCTGGGCCTGATCCCAGGAAAATGTCACGATATCCAGATCCATGTCGTTCAAGTCCACGGAAGCTCCGTCAGCCGGAGAAGTGACGTTTATTCCCGACATCGGGATCACAAGTTCGTATGTTTCCGTCTTGCACCCGGACATGAGCGCAAGGACGGGAAGTATCATCATAATTTTTTTCATATCTCCAAAAGAATTTTTGAAAAAATTTCAAACAGGTTCTTAGAATCCCGGATTCTGGGTAATGATGCCTTTGCCCTCGTTTATCACGGATGTAGGTATCGGGAATCTTTCATATTTATAACGTCCGTCCGTGAATGTCGCGATTTTGTCTATGGCATCCTGTGTCTGTCCGGCCCACTGAGCTTTCGACTGTGCAGCTTCAATGAATTTTCCGTGACGGATAAGATCGGATCTGCGGATTCCTTCATAATAGAATTCATGCCCTCTTTCTTCCAGGAGCTTGTCCAGGAAGGCAGTCACGGTAGACAGGTCGCTCAGCGTATAAGCCGTCAGTCCTCCATGTGTAGTCCGGACCTGATTCAGCAAATCTACAGCCTCCTGCGTCACTGCGTCCCCGTTGCGCACTATCGCTTCGGCAAGCAGGGTCAGCACATCGGCATATCGGTATATCGGCATGTCTATTTCGCATCCCGTTCCGACAGTCCCGCTGGACAGATCGTACTTCAAAGGAACTGCACCGTAGTACAATACGCCGCTTCCAGGCCCGAGAGGACGGTCATTGTCGAAATTATGAGTGACTCCGCCTTCGGTGGTATATTCGGCGATGATTCTGTCGAGCCTCTTGTCACCTTCCTCGAATGTCCAGTATACGGGCCACGAAATCTTGAAACCGCCCCATTTGGTGATGTCTCCCGCTGTAGGATAATCCGATGGAAGCACGTGAGCTATATACTGATGAGTAATGATTCCGGCTTTCGCTACCGATGAATAGATGACCTCGCTGTTCCGCTCTCCCGACAGTGAAAAGAGGGAATTATAGTCCTGTACAAGTTCATAAGGATACATGGGATCATCGAACACAATCTCCCTGCCGACAGTTTCGGCATCATCCCAGCGTCCCGTCATCATGTACAGCTTCATCAGAAGAGTTTTGGCCAGACCTTTGGTAAAGCGCCCGTAATCGGCTTCTTCGTATGTATACGGGAGATCTTCCGCAGCCTGGATGAGATTCGTTTCGATAAACTCCTGCATGGCTTCCTCGCTAAGACGCGGAACGATGATCTGCGCGACAGGATTCTTCAAGGTCTCCAGATCCGGAATCGGAATCGGACCGTACATGTCGTACATGATATATGCAAGGAAACCCTTGCCGCATTTTATTTCAGCCATATAGCGGGCCATCAGGTCTTCCGGGATATCCACATCCTTGATTCTGTCCTCTGCAAGTATCATCGAGGACAGGTATTCCACCCAGTTCGTATATACGCATCTCCCCGGATCATCTATATGCCAGTCATTGGCTTCGTACGTATTGTACACCGTAGTCCATCCCCAGGAATTCTCCGCATAGTCGGTCACCATCTCGGAAGTCGTCTGATACCCCGCGGCAGGATTGAATATGCTCCAGGGCTGGAATACATAATATACGCTCGCATTGACCAATGCCTCGACATCGGATGCGCTCTGAGGGAATATGTCCGGATTTATCTCATTGTAAGTCACCTGCTCTAATTCACATGAAGTCATCAGCAGCAGGACGGACACGGTTGAATATATTATCTTTTTCATCTTGTTGCTCTTGTTTAGAATGTAACTGACAGTCCTAAATTGAATGAAGAGACATTCGGATACGGATAGCTACCGTTGTCCGTTTCAGGGTCGAGACCTGTCCAGTTGGTAATCACGAACGGATTCGATACATCGACATATACCCTGAAATTCTGGCAGATGGATTTCTTTATCGGAATCCTGTATCCGAGAGTGATATTGCCGCAGCGTATGAAATAAACGGATTTCACATACCAGTCTCCCCAGCCGTCTCCGCCTCTGACATATCCCGGCTCGCGCGAATCAGTGTTCATGCTGCTGAATGCCTTGTATGAATAAGTCGATACGTTGGCGCCGTTGTCCATCCTGGTCCAGTTTTCATAATAGCTCGCACCCCGCTTTCTTCCTGCTTCACCGTAGAAATAGATATTGAAATCGAAATTTTTCCACCTGATGCTGTTGCTCAGACCGTATATGACTTTCGGGTCACCGTTGTCGACATACACCATGTCGTACTGGTTGAGAAGTCCGTCACCGTTCTGATCCTTGAGTTTCATCATGCCCGGCACCAGATCAGGCTGATGCGCCGGGGCCTTTTCTCCCGGCAGAAGTATACCCTCGGCTTCGTAAGACCACCATGCACGGATAGGGTCGTTCTCTTTCTGGTACGGCTGGGAAACCCAGTTCGGGCCTCTGTCGAGCCAACGGTCTTCATAGTGGGACAGCGTGAGGGTAGTGTTCCACTCGAAATCGCTTTTCCTCATGTTCACCGTATTGAGAGTAAATTCGAAACCCTGGCTCTGCGTCGCTCCCTGATTGGCGGCAATCGTCTGCACTTCATTGTACGACAGCAGCGGTTTGTCGGTCACGAGAAGGTCGGTAATCCTGCGGTTGAAATACTCTGCCGTAAAAGCTATCCTGCTGTCAAGGAATGCCATGTCCAGACCGATATTAAGTTCGGTGGTGGTTTCCCATGTCAGATCAGGGTTTCCAAGGCCTGCCGCATATACTCCGGTAGCATTCACTCCTCCCAGGATGGTTTCATTGCCGACGGCATAATAATCATTGATTCTGTAGCCGACATTCGAATTTCCGGTCTGACCGTACGATGCACGGAGTTTCATCTGCGAAAGCCAGTTCTCGGTACCGTCCATGAAGCCTTCCTCGTTTATAAGCCACCCCAAAGCTACTGACGGGAAGAATCCCCAGCGGTTTTCAGGAGTAAAGTTCGATGCTGCATCAGCACGCAATGTAGCCTCTACAAGATATTTGTTCGCATAAGAGTAATTGACTCTGAAAAATGTGGATGCAATGCTGCTTATGGAAGCCCAGGAGCCTACGGATGGTTTGGCGTAGGAGCCGTATCCGAGGTTGTTGTATCCGAAAGCGTCTGTAATGAAGTCCTTGTTTCCTGCAGACACTCCCGAAGTCTCGAATCTCTGGAAAGAATATCCGCCCAATGCCTTGAGATAATGGTCTCCGAAATGTCTTTCGTACTGGGCTGTCAGTTCCATCAGATAAGTGGTCTGCTCTTCCTGGGAAATGTTGGCTTCGCCGTTGTTGTAGGAGCCCTGAAGGGTCGTGCTCGGCAGATATGAAGACCGTTTCTGGAAACTTTTGTCGGCTCCGAGAAGGAATTTTATCTGAAGGCCGTCCACCGGTCTGGCCACCGCGAATGCCGAAGCCATGATTCTGTCCAATACAGTCTTGTCCTGTATTTCAAGCAGAGAGACCGGATTAGGTACGGTGGAACGCATCGGGTCTATATAATAGTCCCCGTTCTGGTCATATATCGGATTGGCAGGATTCGCCTGGATGGCGGAGGTAAGCACTCCGGAGTATTCATTGACATCGTCACCCAAAGGAACGTTGTCGTACGAGTTCCTCGTGTAGCTCGCATTCAGGCCTGCGGATATGTATTTGTTGAAGTCCTGGTCGAGATTCAACCTTGCGGAAAAACGGTTGAATCCGTTGTTCTTGACGATACCCTCCTGGTTCATATAGTTGACCGATGCCAAGTAGCGGGTCTTGTCCGTACCGCCGTTTACCGAAATGTTGTGCTGATGCATGTATCCGGTACGCATCACTTCATCCAACCAGTCGGTTCCGGTCGCATTCAATATCTCGTCATTTGTATATGTCGGCACGAACTCCGGAATAACACCGTCCGCAGGCTTGGCCACATAGCCTTCGTAAATACCCAATCCGTAGGATTTAAGATATTCTTCATAAGCCTGTCTGTTGCGCATATCCATGAATGTCTTGGTATCCAGTACCTTGTAGTTGGTCCTCGGCACCTGTACCGAGCCTGCTCCCGAATAAGTCACTCTCGGTTTGTGATCCTTTCCCCTTTTGGTGGTGATCAGGATGACTCCGTGGCCTGCCCGGGCTCCATAGATGGCTGTGGAAGCGGCATCCTTGAGGACGGTGATGGACTCTATGTCATCAGGGTTGATGGATGCGAGGACATTGTCGGAAGTCCCTTCGGTATAGATATTTCCGGAAGAAAGGGTATTGGTGGATGTCACAGGGAAACCGTCTATCACGAACAGCGGATCATTTCCCGCACCTGTCGAAGCCGCACCACGGATATTGAATGTGGAGCCTCCGCCAGGCTTTGCGGAAACCTGGGTGACGCGAAGTCCGGCTGCCTTGCCTGCAAGCGCGTGAGCCATGGTAGAGACCGTGGAAGTTTCCAGATCTTCCATTTCCATCACGGACACCGCACCGGTCAGAGTCTTTTTGGTCTGGGTACCGTATCCGACCACCACGATTTCATCCAGCATCTGTGTATCTTCCTGCATTATGACGTCCATCTTGTCTCTTGCCCCTACGGAGACCTCGACAGGCCTGAATCCGAGATAAGAAATTTCAAGTACGTCGCCCGGCTTCACCGAAATGCTGAATCTTCCGTCGATATCCGTGATGGCGCCGACTCCGGAAGCACCTTTGACTACTACATTGGCACCTATGATGGGTACTCCGGCCTTGTCGGCCACCACTCCCGTGACAGTCTTTTCCTCATTGCCGGAAGCAGAGAGAGCCTTTCGGTTGATGATGATCTGTCTGCCACTGATACTGTACTTGAGATCGGTGCCTGCAAGCATTTCATCGAGTACCGAAAGGATGTCGTTCTCTTTCAGTTCGACATCGACCTGCCGGTCTAAATCCACATCGGTACGATAGATGATTACATACCGGCTGTTCTTTTCTATCCATCCTAACACTTCGCGGACGGATAGAAGTTCCTGTTCGGTTCCGACTGCTACGGCAT
>CALUSD010000101.1 GCA_944323295.1 uncultured Bacteroidales bacterium
TTAAAGACCGTTTTCTACGATGGTAGAATACTTGTTATACCCCTCCTCGAACTTAGGATCCTTCTCGCGGAAACGATAGCAGATATTCTTGAGATATTCGGCGATGCTCACCTTTATCTGATTGTCCTTGGTGAGATTGAACGCTTTCTCGAAAGGATCGATGGCATTCATGAGGGCTGCTTCAAACTGCTCTACGAGCGCCATATATTTGTCATCGTCGAATTCGTTTGCAGCCTTGTCCTGAAGTTCGATAGCCTCATTGTAATAAAGTATGCCGATACCGATGAGGCCGAACTCGTAGTTAGGGTCGATCTCATTCGATTTCAGATATGCCGCTATAGCCTCATCCTTGTGTCCGAGCTTGTTATGGATATCGCCCTCGACGTAATAGAGAGATGCGTTGTTCGGCTCGTTCTGTTTGGCGACATCGAGAAGTTTGAAGAGTTCGTCAGGCTGCTCGCCGCTCTCGATATAGTAGTTTATCAGACCGATAATAATGCTCTGATTCTGAGGGAATGCGGAGAAACCTTTCTCGAGAATGGCTTTTGCATCCTCTTTCTTTTCCATCTTCGTATAGATATCGGCAAGTTTCGCATATACTTCGCCGTCCTCTACATAATTCAGTTCGAGGCATCTTTTGAAGAAAGGCTCTGCCTTCGCATAGTCCTGTACCATCCATGCCGTGAAACCAGCATTGTAAACAGCCATGGTATCGATGACCGGATTAGGAGCGGATTCCGACGCCTTCATGGCTTTTTCGAAATACTCGCTCGCAGCTTTCAGATCGCCGAACATGTAGCTGTTCATACCCTGCTCCACGAATTTGGAAGCGACATTCTTCACGCCGGCATCCACATCCTTGGTCTTGCTGCCCTTGGCGTCTACCTTTGCAGCCTCCAAATAAGCCTCGAGAGCCTTGTCGAGAGCATCCTCATATACAGGCTTGGTGACTTCGATCAATGCAAGCTGGTTGTTCGCATTGAAATAATAGTTCATCGTCTTGTATGTCTCCTTGCTGTAAGGTTCTCCTGCAAGAGTAACGTTCTGGGTGGACGACGGTTTGTCATTTCCCATGATGAATGTCAGTTCCTGCTTGTTGGCGCCTATCCAGCCGTTGCCCATCGGAGCAGCATATGCATCCATATATGCGTTGGCAAGTTTGAGCCAGGTCGCAGGTTTGGCAGCTTTTTTAGGATTTGCAGTAGCTTCAGCAGCCGATTCGACGGCTTTCTTGGCATCTGCAGGTGTTTTCACCTGCGCATCGGCCATCTGAATGGTCAGCAGCACAGCCAATGCCATAAGAATACGTTTCATAATCGATTTGAGTTAAAGTAATATATTCGTTTTATTCATTCGTGTTGTCACTTGTCCGTGCTTCGGCAACATTGCCCGGAGCGGCACCGTTATCCTCCTGATTTTCTTCCGCATCCTCGCTCTTGTTCACTGCCGAAACGGCGGCTATGGCATCTCCTTCCCTGAGGTTTATCAGGCGGACACCCTGAGTAGCCCTTCCGGCCACCCTGATATCGGAAACATTCATCCTGATGGTCAGGCCTGACCTGTTGATGATCATGAGGTCATTGTCGTCGGTAACATCCTTGATAGCTACCAACTTGCCCGTCTTCTCGGTGATATTCAAAGTTCTCACGCCCTTGCTTCCCCTGTGTGTGAGACGGTATTCGTCGTAGTCGGAACGCTTTCCATAGCCGTTTTCGCTCACCACGAGTATCGTTCTCTTCGAAGCGTCTTCGGCCTGAGGGTCGTAGCAGATCATGCCGACTACCTCATCGGTATCACCGATATTGATTCCCTTGACTCCGGATGCAGTCCTGCCGAGAGGCCTTGCGTCAGACTCATCGAATCTCGCACAGTTTCCGTCTCTGCCGGCAAGGAAGATCTGGCATCTTCCGTTGGTCATGGATGCCTCGAGGAGTTCATCTCCGTCACGGACCGTAATGGCATTGACGCCGTTTGTCCTCGGTCTTGAATATGCCTCGAGCAATGTCTTCTTTATGATTCCTTTCCTGGTGACGAGAACGATATAGTTGTTGTTTATGTAATCCTCGTCCTTGAGATTCCTGACATTGATAAAGGCCTTGACGGTATCGTCCGGCTCTATGTTTATCACATTCTGTATGGCGCGGCCTTTGGATGTTTTCGTACCTTCCGGAATTTCGTAGACCTTGAGCCAGAAGCATTTTCCGTTCTTCGTAAAGAGAAGCATCGTGCTGTGCATGTTGGCCACATAAATATATTCTATGAAGTCCTCATCCCGGGTCGCGCTTCCCTTCATGCCTATGCCACCGCGGTTCTGGGTGCGGTATTCGGCAAGCGGAGTTCTCTTGATATATCCCAAGTGGGAAATCGTGATGACCACATCCTCGTCAGGATAAAAGTCTTCCGGATTGAATTCTTCGGCCGACATCGCGATCTCCGTTCTGCGCGGGTCTCCGTATTTCTGCTTGAGTTCCTGGAGCTCGTCCTTGATGATTCCCATCTGCATCTCGTAGCTGCCCAAAACATCCTCGCAGTAATGTATGAACTTCATCAGCTCGTCGAATTCCGCCTGAAGTTTCTCCCTTTCGAGGCCGGTCAGCTGTCTGAGCCTCATTTCCACGATAGCCGTCGCCTGTGCATCAGAGAATGCGAATCTCTCCATCAGCTGAGACTTGGCCTCGTCCACGCTCCTCGAAGCCCTGATGATGGCTATGATTTCATCGATGACGTCGAGCGCCTTCAGCAAACCTTCCAGAATATGGGCGCGCTTCTTCGCCTTTTCCAAATCGAATTTTGTCCTTCGGACAACGACATCGTGTCTGTGACGGACAAAATATTTTATCATATCCTTCAGGCTCAGCGTACGCGGACGGCCGTTCACCAAAGCGACATTATTTACCGAGAAGCTGGACTGGAGCGGAGTATATTTATATAAGGTATTCAGGACTACGTTGGAATTGGCGCCTATCTTCAACTTTATGACGATACGCATTCCTTTCCTCGTAGTTTCATCGTTCACGTAAACTATACCGTCTATTTTCTTGTTTTCTACAAGCTCTACTATTTTCTCGATAAGCTCACGCTTGTTTACCATGTACGGAATCTCGGTCACGACGATGGTTTCACGTCCGGATTCGCTGACTTCAATTTCCGTCCTGGAACGGATGACAATCCGCCCTCTGCCGGTTTCGAAAGCATCTCTGATGCCCTGATGCCCCTGGATGATGCCTCCGGTCGGAAAATCCGGCCCCTTGATATAATGCAGGAGCTCGTCCGTGGTGATTTCCGGATTATCGATGTACGCGCAAATGGCATCGCATGTCTCGCCGAGATTGTGCGGAGCCATATTCGTAGCCATACCCACCGCGATACCGGAAGATCCGTTCAGAAGCAGAAGAGGCGCCTTGGTAGGAAGCACGGTCGGCTCCTGGAGAGTATCGTCGAAATTATTCTGGAAATCCACTGTATCCTTGTCGATATCCGCCATCACCTCTTCCGTCAGCTTCTCGAGCTTGGCCTCGGTATAACGCATTGCGGCAGGAGAATCCCCGTCCATCGAACCGAAGTTTCCCTGTCCGAATACGAGAGGATATCTCATGCTCCAGCTCTGGGCCATTCTGACCATGGCATCGTAAACACTGCTGTCTCCATGCGGGTGGTATTTACCCAGGACCTCTCCGACTATTCTCGCCGACTTCTTCGTCTGCCCGGAATACCCCAGCCCCAAGCCGGTCATTCCGAAAAGCACCCTTCTGTGAACAGGCTTCATCCCGTCTCTCACATCCGGCAGCGCCCTCGACACTATCACAGACATGGAATAATCAATATATGAACTCCTCATCTGCCTGTCGATATTGACTGTCTCTATCCTGCCTGCCGGCACTTCCGGCTCTATCCGATTCATCTCGTTATCCATACGATTTCTCTGCTTTTTCTTTAAATCCACATGCCGGTCGGACAAATATCAGCAACTGTCTCCGGCCCGAAACATATCTTGCAAAGATACTAAAAATTCAGAATCTGCCTTGATATTTTTCAACATAAATTTTATTTTCAAACCTGATTTTTCCAATTCGGCACGAAACAACATTTGCTTTATACCGGGTTTTTCGTACATTTGGCATGGAAGCAGGACATGTCACGGCCATGCGGCGAAAGCATTGCAGCCGGTTTGCATTGCATTCTGTTTCTCAGTATCTTTGCACAGCAATATTTCACCATGGAAATAAAAATTTCAAAAGAACTCAATATCATCATAAATTTCGCACGCGACGAAGCGATGCGGACCGGCAGTTACGGCATATCGCCCGATCATCTTTTTCTCGGGATTATCAGACATAAAGAAAACATGGCCGCAGAAACGCTGCAGGCATTGGGAATCGATCTCGATGAATTCAAACAGTTCATCGACGGAAAAATCAGGACGGAAAAACATATACCGTTCTCGGAATCCGGCAGGATATCCTTTTCGAGAGGTGCTTACAACATACTCAGTCTCACCATTTTAGAGGCCACACAGATGATGTCGGACATGATTCGCCCGGAACACATGCTGCTCGCGCTCTGCAAAAATATCGTCAGCGGATACGGGCAGACCTGGCTCTACGACAGGGGCACCGACTATGACAGGGTGCACGGCTACATGGAGGCCGCAGGAATACTCAGCGAGCCGGACCGCAGCTGGACGCGGGAAGAAAGCGAAGAATCCGCACAAAGCATACGGGAAGAAAAAACGGCACTGAAAGAAGAGTCCGTTTTGGAAACTTTCGGATACGACATGACAAAAGCGGCAGCGGCAGGAAAACTCGATCCTGTCACGGGCAGGGAAAGGGAAACGGAGAGGGTGATACGGATACTCGGGCGACGCAAAAAAAACAATCCCATGCTTGTGGGAGATCCCGGGGCAGGCAAATCCGCCATAGTGGAAGGGATTGCCATAAAGATAGCCAAAGGCGAGGTTCCTCCGGTGTTGGAAGGCAAAAGAATCATATCATTGGACATGGCGTCCACGGTCGCAGGCACCAAATACCGCGGAGAATTCGAAAAAAGGCTGAAGGCGATAATAAACGAAGTAAGAGAAAATCCCGACATCATCCTGTTCATAGATGAATTCCACACTATCGTAGGTGCCGGCGGTGCCAGCGGAAGTTTGGATGCCGCCAATATTCTCAAGCCGGCATTGGCAAGAGGAGAAGTCCGATGCATAGGAGCTACGACATCCGATGAATTCAGGAAAATCGTGGAAAAGGACGGAGCTCTCGACCGCAGGTTCCAGAAAGTGCCGGTAGAGCCTACGGATTATGCGCAAACGATGGCCATCCTGAACGAGCTCCAGTTCAAGTACGCCAATTATCACTATGTGTCTTACACGGAAGAGGCCTTGGAGGCATGCGTACGACTGACTGACCGTTATGTCACGGACAGATGTCTTCCGGACAAGGCCATAGACGTCATGGATGAAGCCGGCGCGATGGTAAGCATCAGCCATCCGGAACGGCTCCCGCACAGGCTGCCGCAGGTAAAGGAAGAAGACGTGGCCATGGTAGTCTCCTCCATGACAGGAATTCCGGTATTCAAGATAGCCGAATCGGAGCGGCACAAGCTCATGTCCATGGAGAAAAAGCTGAAAGAGCGGGTCATCGGACAGGACGAAGCCATCGAAAAGGTAGCCAAAGCCATCAGACGGAACCGTGCCGGGATAAAGGACGGACACAGACCGATAGGGACCTTCCTGTTCTTCGGCCCTACCGGAGTGGGGAAAACGCAGCTTGCCAAATCGCTTGCCGAATATCTTTTCGACTCGGAAGACAATATCGTCAGAATCGACATGAGCGAATATATGGAAAAATTCACGGCTTCGAAACTGATAGGAGCCCCTCCAGGCTACGTAGGCTTCGACGAAGGCGGACAGCTGAGCGAACAGGTCAGGAAGAAGCCCTACAGCGTGGTGCTTCTGGACGAAATCGAAAAGGCCCATCCGGATATTTTCAACATGCTGCTGCAGGTGCTCGATGAGGGAAGGCTCACTGACAGCAACGGCAGGACCGTGGACTTCAAGAATACCATCATCATCATGACATCCAACATAGGAAGCCGCGAAATAGACGATTTCGGCTCGGGACTCGGCTTTTCCACTTCCGCAGGCTCTGTCGAAGAAAAGAAAAAGAATGTCTTGGAAAAGGCTGTCAGAAAATTCTTTCCTCCGGAGTTCCTGAACAGGATAGACGACAGGATACATTTCCGGGCTCTGTCCCGGGAGGACATCGGGAAAATAGTGGAAATCGAACTGAAAGGGCTCAGGAAAAGGGTCTCGGAAGCAGGCTACAGCCTCCGTATCTCTCCTGCGGTAAAAAAACTCGTCCTCGAAGCCGGATACGACCCGGCATACGGAGCCAGGCCGATAAAACGGGCCGTCATGAAATATGTCGAAGATCCGGTATCGGAATTCATCGTATCGCACAAAACGCCAGGACAAGCCTCGGACTCAAGACGCCTGTATCTGACAGTCGAAGGCAATAGTGTGAAAGCTGTCATGAAAGACTGACGTTCATGATTTCGAGATCGAATTCCTTTACGAAATCGAGCAGACTGTTCAATGACTGTTCGGAAGATATGAAAGCATTGATGGAATCGAGTGAGAATTCTGTATTTTTCATGGCATTCAATTTTTAAATCTGATGCAAAATTAGCATCACAATGTACCAAACCATGGCACAAACAAAAATAAAATTAGCAATTTTCGATTTGGACGGAACTCTTCTCAACACCATAGAAGATTTGGGCCGGGCCTGCAACCATGCTTTAAAGGCATGCGGATGCCCTGAACGGGCAATGTCGGACTACAACGGGCTCGTCGGCAGAGGTATCTACAACCTGTTCAGAAGCGCATTGCCCGAAGGCATGAAGACGGAAGAAATGGTAATGAGGATGCGGGATATCTTCATACCTTATTATAATAAGCACAAGGCGGACTGCACGAAACCGTACGACGGGATTCCGGAATTATTGGAAAAGATAGAAAAACTCGGCATTTCGCTTGCGGTGGCATCGAACAAATATCAGGAAGGAGCCGAAGAACTCGTGCACAGGTTCTTCGGAGAGCGGAAATTCATCAGAATCCTCGGACAGAGAGACGGACTGCCGATAAAGCCGGATCCTGAAATAGTCAGGGAAATCGAAAGGGCCTGCGGTGACATCTCTGCGGACGAAATCGTTTATGTCGGAGATTCCGACGTGGATATGGAAACAGGGGCGAATGCCGGTGTCATCACGGTCGGGGTGACCTGGGGATTCAGAAGCAGGGAGGAATTAGAGGCGAAGCATCCTCAGTTTCTGTGCGATACTCCGGGGGAGCTGTACGAGACGATAGAGGGGATATGCGGATGAGGGGGGGGCAGATCTCTCGACTTCGCTCGAGATGACAAGGGAGATGAGCGGGGTGAAGGCAGAAATTGAGAATCAAATATTACTATTATGATACGGAAAATTGCGATAGCGGCGGCAGCAACGGTCATTGCTGCGACACTCGGAGCAGCAGCACAGGAAAAGACTCCGGCCATTTATCCTGACGGGACATACATGTTCGCAGAAAGAGATACCTGCGAACTGTTCATGGACGTTTACAACCCGGCCGAAGGCAGCGAAACTTCGATCGTAGGCAAGGAAAAACCGACAGTCATTTTCGTATTCGGAGGCGGTTTCATCTCCGGTACGAGAAACGATCCCTGGCTGACGCCATGGTACAAGGAAATGTCAGACAACGGCTACAGGGTCATCGCCATAGATTACAGACTCGGACTTAAAGGCGAAAACAAGGTCGGCATCGCCCAGGTCAACGTATTGGATAAAGCCATCCACATGGCTGTAGAAGATCTGTTCAGCGCCACCGAATTCATAATCGAAAATGCGGAAGCGTTGGGAGTCGACCCCGGCAACATAGTCATCAGCGGCTCGTCGGCAGGTGCCATTACGGTGTTGCAGGCCGACTACGAACTGAGCAACAGGACGGAATACGCTGAAATACTTCCAGAAGATTTCCGGTATGCCGGTGTCATTTCATTTTCCGGAGGTATACTGTCCCGGCGGGGAAAACTCAAATACGAAAGGGAGCCCGCACCGACTTTGCTGATACACGGCACGGCAGACAAGTTAGTGAACTACACGCAAGTCAAATTTTTCAATCTCGGCTTTTTCGGCTCGCACAAAATAGCGGAAAGATTCGAAAAATTCGGATACAACTACAGCATTCTGCGCTATTTGGACAATGGCCATGAAATAGCGGGAATCATGGACAAGACTACCGGGTACCAGTTCGCTTTCATCGA
>CALUSD010000102.1 GCA_944323295.1 uncultured Bacteroidales bacterium
CAGGTAGATGTAGAACGGGATGGAAGAAAGTATCCAGATGAAGACATATTTTTCCGGTATGAATGTGAAAAGTCCGCATCCGACCCCATAGATGACCGCCCACCAGGTGAAGACCGACAGCCAGTCAATGTATGAGCCTATGTCGTCCGACTGCGTCTCGTCAAACAGCCTGACCGCTTTCCTGTATTCCCGTATCAGCCTGCTGGCAAGGTTGAAAGCATATATGAGAAACCATAATGTAAGGGCAATTATGCAGACGGTGTTCGATTTTCCGGACGGGAACAGTATCATGACGGCTCCTGCTGTGGCGGTGAAGCACAGCCAGCTGATGATATGCAAAGTGAATTTCCTGCGGGTAATGTAGTGGTTGTCAAGCAGTGAGGTCAGCGCTGAGCTGAACAGCCATGCGGAAATGTAGTATGAGGAGAGATTCATCAGTATGGCTGCGTCCGGAGCCGTGAAGCGTGGCCGCAGCAGCAGATGCACCATATAGTTGGCGGAGAGCACGAGCAATGCCGCTCCCATGATTCTTCTCGAACGGATATAGTTGCCGAAAACCGGTTTGTCCGGTTTCCGTGCAACAATAAACCAGACTCCGAAGAAAATCATCAGAGCCAATGCTGCGCACAACGAGTAGCCGTATATGTCATGTTCCATCACATCCTGAATTTTCAGGATGTAAATTTAGAAGCTATTTTGAGTTTTTCAAAAATTCAAAACAGCTTCTTAAATGATTTTTTTGTTCAATGTCATCCCGACCGGCATCATTGTTATCCCGACCGAGCGCAGCGAGTGGAGGGATCTGCCGCTTCATCCGTCTGTCTGATGTTGTCAGATCCTTCGACTTCGCTCAGGATGACAGCGAGTGGAGGGATCTGCCTATTGTAAAGTCGGTGTCATGTCCACATAGTTGTTCACCGTGAGGCCCCATCCCGCAGGCGTGCGCGCTTCATACACTGGGGTAGCGCCGTCTTCGTAAAGGATCAAAGTGACCGAGTCCTTGGTAAGATTTTTATATTCTATTGTCATTCGTTCACTTGTCATTCGTTCACTTGTCATTCGTTCACTAAAACGAATCCAGCCGCTTGTGGCATCGGTTTCGGTTATTTCCAAGGATACTCCTATCGCGCTTTCCATATCAATATATAGGATGTCGTTCACAGATATTTCAACTTCAAACATTTGAGAATACGTTTCCGCATCCTCTTCATTCATTACAAAGGCTTCTATGAGGCATAATTTACCGTTTATTGATCCTAAATCATATCCGCCGTATTCGCCGTATTCTTCATCAAAGACCAGCCATGTCTTTCTGATTGTCACCGGTTCCTCTTCCGGTTCCGTATTGTCCTTTTCTTCGCAGGAAGTCGCCAAGCCTGCCGCCATTGTCGCCGTCATCAGTATCACGGCCCATTTCCAGAATTTTTTCATGCTATAATGGTATTAAATGTTCTTCGCCAAATATAGCAGTGCGGGCCCTCGTATGCAACCGTCGGATTTGCTCTAATCACAATTTCTTTTGCCCTAACGACAAAATCCAATCATTGCCGGGCAGCCATTCCCAAGCAGGCATTACATTTATTGAATCTTTAATTTTTATTCGTCAAATTTCCGTATTTCAGGGAGGAATTTATTATCTTGGCATCATAATTGGCACCGCCGTTACTGTAACCGCCGTGCCCAAAATAATTCAATAATAAGAGGCTGTATGAATTTCTACTCTGACCGTTATGTCTGGTTTGACAAGAATCTGCCATTTACCCCGAAATACTGCGAACTCATTTATGTGGAGACTGAGTACAATCGGTATCTGAACGACTTTTTCAGAAAGCTGCGGTTGCCGGCTATATGTAGTGGCTGGGAAGTATCATATCTTCCGAAAATTTCGGAATCGCTTACGGTAGAGCACCTTGCCTATATGTTTCCATATCTGCATGGCCTGAGCTTGGAAGATTGCCAGCTGCCGATTACCTGCGATACACTGCTTTCGCATTTGCTCCCGGAATCTTCCGAAATCATCAGTCATGGGCTTATAAAGTATGACGGGGCAGATGACAAAGGTCTTAGATTCAAGTATATTGAAATTCTTCCGAGCGATTATAAGAGATTATCAAGGGACTTGTATAACTACATCTTCATCACTGAATACGGTGATAATGCAAGTGTAGTTTCGCCGATAGGTTTCTTCAGGGAAGATGACGGGTATGCAGACAGGTGTTTTGATGAAAAAATCGTGAGACTGTCAGAAGAAATATTGACCCGTGTACACCGTCTGAGGATGCTCGGGGTCAGTGAGGCGGCTATCAAGTCGCTTTTAGATGTTCCGATAGTCATCAGCCGTATGGTAATTACGGAAGATTTTCGCATATTGCTTCCGGATTATGATATCGAAATCAAAATGACTCCACTTGTCAAGGCCGTCTACTTTCTGTTTCTGATGCATCCGGAGGGTATACAGTTTTTCCAGTTGAGAAACTATAGAGATGAACTTCTGGAAATCTACAAGTACCTGAACCGACGGTCGGATTACGGTGTGGTTATGAAAAGCATCGAAGATGTCACCGACCCGACAAATAATTCGATAAACGAGAAATGTACCCGCATCAGGG
>CALUSD010000103.1 GCA_944323295.1 uncultured Bacteroidales bacterium
GGCTCCGGTGAAAATGTGATCATACTGTCACCCGACGGTCGTGTAAAAGTGTCGATACGCACATCCGATACGCTGAGATATTCCGTGACGTATGACGGAGATACGATAGTGAAGCCTTCGGCCATTGCCATGGCATTCGAGGACGGCAGGACTTTGGGCCTATGTTCAGGAGATTTCCGTCTCAGGACCGGGAAGGCCTCCGAAGACATCGAAGCGCCATTCTACAGGCAGAAAGAGCTGTCTGCACAGTGGAATTATGCGGAATTCGAATATGAAGACTGGAAAATAGCGTTCCGTGTCTATGACGAAGGTATGGCATGGCGTTTCGAGACGGCTTTCGATGAGGATGTGACTGTCAAAGGGGAGACCGCGGAGTTCCTTTTCCCGGGAGACCCTGCAGCGTGGGTCCCCTACTCGAACGGCAGCGACCCTTATGCCAATGCCTTTCAGAGCGAATATACCTGCGAAAGAGTGAGTGAATTCGGATCCGCATCTCCGATAGCCCTCACGCCGACAGCTGTCCGCAACGATGACGGAGTATGCGTCCTCATCGGAGAGTCGGACCTCCGTTCGTATCCGGGCATGTTTCTGAAAGGAACGGAAGGAGGATATGCGGCCGATTTTGCAAAACTCCCCGACAGCACTTTCATACGGGAAAAGCCAAGGCATCAGAAGGTCATAGCCACGAGGCAGAATGTCATTGCACGGACCGAAGGGACGCGCACCTATCCCTGGAGAATAGTCGCCATCGCCGACAACGAAAAGAATCTTCCGGTCAACAATCTTGTCTATCTGCTTGCAGAGCCTCGGCGCTACGATGACATATCCTGGGTAAAACCGGGACAGGCGGCTTGGGAGTGGTGGAACGGCTACGGCATCGAGGGCAAGGGCTTTACTCCGGGTGTGAATACGGCTACCTATAAGGTGTACATCGACTTCGCGGCGAAATACGGCATTCCATACATCATAGTGGACGAGGGCTGGACAGAGACCGACGATATCATGAAAATCAAGGAGGCCATGGATCTTGAGGAAGTGGTCGGCTACGGCAAGACGAAAAATGTCGGAGTTTTCGTATGGGCTGTGGCCAATGTCTTGGATGACAAGCTCGAAGAAGCATGCAGATTCTATTCGGAAATGGGAGTGAAAGGTTTCAAGGTGGACTTCTTCGACAGGGACGACCAGGACTGCATGGATATGATATACCGCATAGCGGAAACGACGGAAAAATACAGGCTGATGCTCGATCTGCACGGGGTCAACAAGCCGGCAGGGCTCAACAGGACATTCCCTCATGTAGTGAATTTCGAGGGCGTATTCGGTCTCGAGGAGCTCAAGTGGTCGGCTCCGGACATGCCGACATACGATGTGACTTTCCCGTTCCTTCGCCAGGTGCAGGGGCCGGTAGACTATACTCAAGGGGCGTTCAAGAACAGTACTGCCGGGGATTTCAAGATAGACTACTGGAGACCGGGAAGTTTGGGCACGCGGGCGCATCAGGTCGCAGCCTATATCGTGTTCGATTCGCCTGTGGTGATGCTTTGCGATTCTCCGGTCAGATATGAAGCGGAGCCGCAGTGTACGGAATTCATTACTTCCATACCTACAGTATTCGACAGGACTGAAATATTGGACGGAAAAATCGGAGAATACATAGTCACGCTGCGTGAGAAAGACGGGACATGGTATGTCGGGGCCATGACAGGATGGGATGAAAGGGAGGTCGGAATCAGGCTGGATTTTCTCCCGGATGGCCGGAAATATATCGTCCGTGAGCTTTCAGACACGGCCTCGGATACTCCGCAGGAATACGTAATGGATGAATATGAAGCAGATTCCCGTTCGGAAATCCGGTTCGGATTAGCTTCCGGAGGCGGAGCTGCCCTGATAATCACACCGAATCCATAAAGAAAGTGACCCTCTTCCAAACACGTATAGAATTTAATAAATCCACATATAACATGAAACTTTTATTGAAAAGTGCGGCACTTTTCGCCGTATCAGCCCTGTTGTCCTGTTCGAGGACGGAAGTCGTATATCTGTCGGATTTTCTGAAAGACGGTCAGGCGCAGACCGACGCCATGCCTGCCATAAGGCTTGCATTGGAAGAATGCCGTAAAAGCCATGCTTCCGAACTCGTCCTTCCGGAAGGTGTTCTGAGAATAAGGCCGGAACATGCATACGAGAAGTATCAGTTCATAAGCAACAACAATGAGAGCCTCAAACGCATAGCATTCGACCTCGAGGGTATGGAGAACTTCACCGTGTCGGGAAACGATACGGAACTGCTTTTCACCGGATTCATCTCACCTTTCAGCCTCGAGAACGGCAAAAATCTGAAAATAAAGGACATATCGATAGACTATACCAGGACATTCCATTCCGAAGGCATCATCGAGAATAGAGGAAACGGATTTTTGGATATCCGCTTCCCTGAAGACTATCACTGCAACATCATCAACGGCTGCCTTTATTTTACGGATGATGAAGGCACGACATACAACTATTCCAATCTTTTGGAATTCGATACGCAGAGACGGGAGCCGGCTTTTCATGTCTGGGATTTCTGGCTGTCCAAACAAACCGTGTGCGCGGAAAGGATAGACGGCAACCTGATAAGGATCAAACGCAAGGACCTCACCGGAACTCCCGGGAATACATTGGTTTTCGGTGCTGCGGCAAGATACAATCCGGCTTTCTTCATTTCGGACTGCAGCGGCGTGACTATCGAGAACGTGAATATCTATCACTGCGGCGGCATGGGAGTCATCGGGCAGCGCAGCAGGGATATAGAACTTCTGGACGTCGATGTTGTTCCGGCACCGGGAAGCGGGCGTATGATAAGCATCACGGCCGATGCTACGCATTTCGTCAACTGTGCCGGATATATCCGCATGATCGGCTGCACTTTCTGCAACCAGAAAGACGACGCCACGAATATCCATGGCCTTTACATGGCTGTGGACGAGCTGATGGCCCCGGACAAGGCCGTGTTGAAATGGCGGAATTCAGGCCAGTACGGAGTGGATTTCATCAAGCCTGGAATGAGGGTTGAAATCGTGGACAACAACACGGTGGGGACTTTCTGCCATGCTGCCGTAAAGGATGTGGAAAGACTGAACAAACTCACTACCGTGGTCACGTTCGAAGAGCCTCTGCCTGAGGGCGTCAGGAAAGACATGGTAGTAGCCGCAGACGAGGAATACCCAGACGTTCTTATCAAAGACTGCCACATGGCCTCAAACAGGGCAAGAGGGCTGCTCCTCGGCTCTCGCGGCAGAATAGTGATCGAGGACAACTATTTCCATATTGCCGGGGCAGCCATACTTTTCGAAGGTGACGGCAACTATTGGTTCGAGCAGTCCGGCGTCAGGGATGTCGTCATCAGGAACAATGTTTTTGAAAACGGAAACTACGGATGTCCCGGCTGGGGCGCCGCCTGCATTGCCGTAGGCACCCGAATCCCGGACCTCGACGGACCAGAGTGCTATCATCGGAACATATTGGTGGAGAACAACACTTTCAGGGTTTTCGACCCTCGGATTCTCAATCTGTACAGCGTCGACTCACTGACATTCAGGAACAACAGGATAGAAATGACCGACGACTATGAACCTGATGGCTCCGCCAATGAAAAATTCGTCTACCACCACTGCAAGAACATCGATATAGAACAATAGCCATGAAGAATTCCGGAATCATATATTTTTCAGCCATTGCAACACTTATACTGTGTTTTTCTTTCATTTCCGACGCCAAGGTAGGAGTTCCATCCATTCTCGGAGACAATATGGTGCTTCAGCGCAATACGGAAGTCAATCTGTGGGGCAGCGCCGACGCCGGAAAGACAGTCACGGTCGAGACATCCTGGAACGGAAAGAAGTACAGGACCAAATCGGACGACAACGGCAAGTGGTCCTTGAAAGTGGCTACAGGGGAAGCCGGAGGACCTTACAGTATCATCATCAGCGATGGCGAGAAACTCGTTCTCGAGAATATCCTGCTCGGTGAAGTCTGGATCTGCGGAGGCCAGTCCAACATGGAGATGCCTGTGTGCGGGTTCATGTATCAGCCTGTGGAAAATTCTTCAGAGCATATCCTGTATGCGGCTTCCGAGACTCCGAACATCAGACTTTTCACAGTGCCGAGAAAAGAAAGTACGGTGCCTCTCGAAGACTGTGAAAGCGAATGGCTTCTGTCCCTGCCTGAAAACGTCAGTGCATTTTCGGCCGTAGGTTATTTTTTCGGCAAGGCTCTGACCAAGGCCATGAACGGGATTCCGATAGGTCTTGTTACAGCGAACTGGGGAGGCAGCCGTATCGAATGCTGGATGACAAAAGAGGCCATAAATGCCATAGAAGGTATAAATCATGAAGTCGCTATGGGAGGGAAAGGCGCTACTGGGGCTCCCGAGCTGCTGTACAACGGGCTGATCCATCCTGTCAGACATTTCACGGCCAAAGGCTTCATCTGGTATCAGGGATGTTCGAACAGGCTGAACTGGTACGACTACAAAAAACTGATGGTCGCCCTCGTAGAACTCTGGCGGGCGGAGTGGGGCAACGAGAAAATGCCTTTCTACTACACCCAGCTGGCGCCGTACACTTACGACGGAGATGATTTCAGGTCGCTGCCTTTGGTGATTGAAGCGCAGTACCAGGCTATGGAGGAAATTCCTTATTCCGGGATAGCCGCCACGACGGATTTGGGAAACAGGACATGCATACATCCGTCTAAAAAATATGAAGTCGGAACACGTCTCGCATATCTGGCTCTTGCCAATGACTATGGATATACCGGCGTACCTCGTCCCGCCCCGACCTACAAGGAAATGGAAATAGTCGAGGATGAGCGCCGAGGCAATATCGCCGTGTTGAGTTTCAACAATCTGTCCGTAAAATACCAATGGAGCGAGCCCGACAGTTTCAAGGCATACGAAGATAACGGCTACTGCACTCCAGGCGGGTTTGAAATAGCCGGCTCCGACAGAGTATGGCACAAGGCGCGGGCAAGTTTCCGCTGGTGGGAAAACAGGATAGAAGTCTGGTCTCCGGATGTGCCGGAGCCGGCAGCGGTCCGTTACGCTTTCCGGAACTACCCTGCCGATGCAAATGTCGTGACCACCTTGGGCCAGCCTCTCGTCCCGTTCAGGACCGACGACTGGCCGATAGACGACATCGGAAAGACAGAATAGTTTCGTCAGAAAATCAGCGCCGTCAGGAAGACTGCGGCGACGGCTAACGGGCAGACATAGCGTATCAGGAAATAGATGATGCCTGAGACACGGCGGTTGCCTGACAGGGCGCCGCCGT
>CALUSD010000104.1 GCA_944323295.1 uncultured Bacteroidales bacterium
AGGATGCTGCGGAGATAGCTGCGCTGATAGTCATGGCTTGGCCTGTCCAGGAGTTTTTAGACATGCAGGAAGGGCTGACATTGGAAAAATTCACCGATTATATCCGGAAGTTCGTAGAGGCGGATGACAACCTGTACAGCTACAGATACACGAAGGTAGCGGTCCTGGTTGCGGAAGACGGAACAGAGAGGGTAGTCGGGATGATGAACGGATATGACGGTGCGCAGTACAAGGCATTGAAGCAGCCTGTCCTCGATGCGATGAGCCGCGACTTTGATTCCGGACGCGATTTCGGTGCAGTCACCGAGACGGAGGCGGGAGAGTTCTATTTGGATTCTGCCGGAGTGGATCCTTCGATGAGGTCCATGGGAATAGGTTCGAAACTTTTCGAAGCCATGCTTGCAAGGGCTTCCGACGAAGGCTTTAAGGTGGCGGGACTTATCGTAGACGAGGATAAGCCGAAGGCTGAGGCATTGTACCTGAGGCTCGGATTCAAGACTGTCGGCTTCAGGGACTTTTTAGGCCACAGGATGAAACACATGCAGATAAATCTTTGACCATGAGGCGATTTTCCTGTTTTATGATGCTTGCCGCAATGCTTGCAGGGTGTTGCGTCGCTGCTGCACGAGACAGGAAAACAGGGCTGAATCTGTCATATAACGAGTTGTCCGCCACTTTCAGTCTGCCGATGGCTGCGACCGAGGAACTGCGCCTGTCGCTCAATCTCGACATGACTGGAGTAGTGTCCGGGAAATGTCTGTACCCGGGATTGTCGGCCGACGTCGCTTATCTGTATGTTTTCGGAGAGAAAGTTTTCAAATCAGGGGAAAGGATGGAATTTTTCGCCGGGCCCGGGGCCAATGCCGGATATATCAGGAATTTGAACATGAGGTATGGCGTCATGGCATCCCTGACGGGAAATGTCGGATTCGAATATGTCTTTACCGTTCCCGTGTCCTTGTCTCTGACGCTTGAACCGTCATTGGGACTTCATTTCGGAAGCGATGCTGACGGAAACATAAGCATGGATTTTTACAAGGCAGGTCTGTTATATTCCCTGTGCCCGCATGTCGGGATTAAATATCTGTTTTGAAATCTCCGATGAAGTACAAAACGAAAATAGCGGCTTTACTCCTTTTTTTCTCCGTATCCTCGCTCTTTGCGGAAGGGGCGGAGAAGCAGCGTGCCTATACCCGCTTCACGTTCGGTGTAGAGACTTCCTATGTCCTGACTTTTCTGAATTATTCGCATTTCAACTTCATTTCCGCGGACGGAGACCGTCGGGACGAAAGATACACTACCATGAATGTCTTCAACAACGGCCAGATTCTTCTGCATGCCGGCGTCAACATGTCGGAGAATCTGAATCTGTCGCTATATGCCGGTTACAGCGGAGTATACAGACATGAACGGATGATTCCTCTGTCTCTCCGGCTTTCATGGTACAGCGGAAAAGATCCGATGGCGGACAGGTGGATTCTGTTCTGCAGCGCCGGTACGGGATTCAACGATTTCGAAGTTCCTGTCAGGCTGTCTGCGGAAGGCCGGCTCGGCGGCGGATATCGGATTTCGCTGAACAGAGCGGCCAAATTGGATTTTCTCGTGGCATGGCAGGGGACTTACACCCATCCGTCGGCGTATGAGTCGGATGCCGGGGACTATGTCCCGCCCGAGCGTCTGAGGCGCAACGATGCTCTGTTCGGAGCCGTTACATTCGGAATTGCCCTCGTTTTCTGATGAGGGTGAAACCTGTAGGAGCGAATCTGCTTTCCGATATCATCTCTTGTCCGCCTCTTTCGAGGATAAGCAAAAAAAATTGTGTAAGTTTGCGGGCGAAAACAAGAAAAACATGATGAATATGAGCAAAATTTCCGAAAAAATAAGATATGTCGGCGTGAACGACCTCAAGACGACCGCTTTCGAGGGAATGTGGCCTCTTCCGTTCGGTGTCAGCTATAATTCATACTTGGTCATGGACGAAAAGGTGGCCCTGATAGATACGGCGGAAGTCGATTTCGCAGCCGAATATATGGAAAATGTCCGGAAAGAACTCGACGGCAGAAAAATCGATTATATGGTGGTAAACCACATGGAGCCGGACCATTCTTCGCTCATGGCATTGGTGCGGGAAGCGTATCCTGACGTGCGCATAGTAGGAAATGCCAAAACGGTGCCCATGATAAGAGGATATCAGGGTGTCACGGACAATATTCACGTGGTGAAAGATGGAGAGAGCATCAGTCTCGGCGGCAGTACCCTGACATTTTACATGACTCCGATGGTGCACTGGCCGGAGACCATGATGACATATTTCAATGAGGAAAAAACCCTTTTCTCAGGCGATGCCTTCGGCTGTTTCGGAGCTGTCGACGGAGAAGTGACGGATGCCGGGGCAATGCTTTTCGGCAGCACGGCAGCTGCCGAAAATACTTTTGCGGCTTTCAGGGAGGAAATGAGACGGTACTATTCCAATATAGTCGGGAAATACGGACAGACAGTGCAGTCGGCGCTCAAAAAACTCTCGGGGCTCGAGATATCGAGGGTCTGCAGTACGCATGGTCCTGTCTGGGAGAAGCATTTGCCGGAGGTCGTGGGTTTTTACGACAGGCTGAGCCGGTATGAAGGCGAAAAAGGAGTCTGCATCGTGTATGCTTCCATGTACGGCAACACTGCTTCTGCCGCGAAAGCCCTCGCAGCGGAATTAGACAAGAGGGGAGTGGAGTATGCTATTCACAATCTTTGTACTGAAAACGTGTCGTATGCCTATCGGGACGTTTTCAAATACGATACCTTGATAGTCGGCTCTCCTACATACAACAATGATATTTTCCCTCCTGTCTACAACTTCATGTACGGAGTTTCGGCACGTCTTGTCAAAAACCGCCGTTTCGCAGCTTTCGGCTCTTTCACATGGGCAGGCGCCAGCGTGAAGCTCCTGAATGAAATGGCTGCAAAATGCGGCTTCGACCTTGTTTCCGACGGGCTCTCTTTCCCGCAGGCCTATTCTCCGGACAAGTGCGACATGTCTGCCCTCGCCGACAGAATACAATAACGCAGTTTATTGCGACGAGACCTCCGGCACCGTTGCGCCCGCACAGGGAAGGCCCCGCGAAGCGGGAGGGTGCCGGAGGTCTCTGTTTCGCAGCCAATCTCTTTCTAAGCCTGATTGTTGATATGAACATCAAGCTGCGGATAAGGGAACTGAATTCCGTTCTCCGGCACCTTGTTGTAAACCTCTTCATTCACATCATAAAGCACGGACCAGTAATCCTCGCTTTTGACCCAGGCCCTGACTACGAATTGCACGCTGCTGTCTCTTAACGCATTGAGAGCTATCGTAGGATCCGCCGGAGCTGCCGGAGCATAAACTATCCTTTTTTCGGCATCTAAAATGGACTTCAATATGGCTTTCATCTTCTCGGAAGAAGCCCCGTATTCCACATCCACGAGCCACTCGGCCCTGCGGTAGACATTCTGCGAATAATTGTTGATAGTTCCGTTTGAAAGGACGCCGTTCGGTATGATGATATTGCGGTTGTCCGTAGTCGTGATTTTGGTGCTCACTATCGTAACATCGGTCACCGTGCCGCTGTAGCCCTGCGCCTCGATGAAATCGCCGGCCTTGAATGGCTTGAAAACCAGGAGCATGATTCCTCCGGCAAAATTCTGTACAGTTCCGCTCAATGCCATACCTATGGCCATACCTCCTGCAGCCAACAGGGCGGCTATGGAAGTCGTGTTGATGCCTAAGGCGCTGATTGTGAATATCACCAAGAAAACAGTCAACGCTATGCTTACCAAACTTTCCACGAAAGACGCGATCGAATGTTCGGTATTTCTCCTGACAAAGATGTTATGGATTATCTTTTTGATTTTCTTGATGATCCATGCTCCTACGATATAGATGACAAGTGCAGCCAAGACCTTGAGCCCGAAAGCGATGGCCTTGTCCAAAAACTCTGAAAACAACTGATCCGCCGGAGTCGTCGCGATTTTCTCTACGAATTCCGCGGTCGCCTTCTGCAAATCAAGAGTGTCGGCTGTCTCCGTAGCAGCCGTCTGTAAAAAAACCGATTTCATCGGACACGTGTTTTTATGAATTAGAACAATTTTTCCACCTTGTCTATCACTTCTTCCGCAGGCAATGCCGGGTCGAGAACAAGATGAGGTGCGGCATAAACGACCTGTTTGTGCGATTTGGCGAGTTTTTCCCCGCCGCCGGTGATATTAAGCATTATCACTTCGTCATGTCTTACCGCACCTTCGTTCACCGCCTTTTGCAGGCTCGCCACAGCCACTGATGCGGCAGAATAGATGTCTATCCCTTCGAGTTCCAAGAATTTTTCTTTCCAGAAATCGAGTTCGTCGTTGCTTATCATGTACATGTCGCCACCGGCATCTTTCACAGCGTCATAAACACCTCCGGCGAGAGAATACGGCGGTTTCCTGTTCGAAAGCACCTTTGCTTCGATAATGGAAGCCTGTTCCCTTGCTTCTTCCGGTGATAGCGGCAGCAGTTCCCGCGATCCGGCTTTCCATGAATCGTACATGATGGTGAACGGGGCATTCTGGGACGGATAAAGTCTCATCTTGTGCGTTCCGAAACGTCCGTCCTCTATCAGCCTGAGGTTGTTTTCCCATACGGCGATAGTTCCAGTGCCGCTTCCTATGGCCTGGAAATACGAATCGGGAATCCGTCCGATGACTTCGACGGCAGAAAGGACAGTGGTGCCCATGCCGTCCCGGCGGGCAATATTCTTGGCTCCGCCTTCAGC
>CALUSD010000105.1 GCA_944323295.1 uncultured Bacteroidales bacterium
TACTTGATTTATACCTCAACAAATACTCATTCCATTTACGATTTGCAGTCCTTGCATCGGATATGCCCAATCTGTGTAGTGTAACTTCGCCCGGTATGCCCAAAGCAAATTTCAATTCTTCCACAGGGATATCTTTCTGCAGTATCTCTGCAACAGTATCTTTCAGACTTTGCAGAATGGCGGATTCAGTATCAAGCAGGGTGCCGTCAATGTCAAATATGATATGTCTGTATTTATTCATGGCTTCCGTTATCTTGGGATCTTCACTTCCGATGAAGGTTCTCCCGCCAGACATTTCTCGTATTCCGTTTTCATTTTATCGCTTCTTTCGTTTAATCAGAAAGTATAGCGGATCATCATCTGGAGGCGGTGGTTGGTGACCCAATGGAGGTTGTCGGAGGCAAGGCCGGTGGCGGACAGAAGGTACTTGCGCGTCTGCGGGCCGTCTGCACCCGGGACTGAGACCTTTTTGTAATCACCGTATTGCGCACTCGTGATGTTCCATTCGACGGCGAGGGTGAGTTTGCCGAAATTACAGGCTGCAGTAGGGACGATACGCCACATTGAATTCAGATTCGAAAATCCGTTGCCGCTGAAATACAGGTGCTCTGCATCGGTATAGTCCGTTCCGTTTTCAGTATAGTCAGTCACGAGAGGTCCGGCCGTACCGAGATTGCGGACATATCCGCCCATAAGCATTACCTGCCACTTTTTTCCGTATGATACGGAAGCCCAGGTAGAGGATGCGCGAAGCGGCGTATATTCATAATGTCCGTCATATGCGGCAGATGGATCGGACGGTCCCATCCAGGAAATGCCATAGCCGCTCATCAGATTAACATGCTCGCCGGCCTGGCTGAGGACAGTTTTTGCCTTGGCTTCGAAATTGCCTTTTTTATACTGGAGATACAGAAACGGGGAAAAAGTCGTAATCCTGTCTGAAACCTTTACCATCCTGTCGGACATGACGCCGGAGGAAGAATCCAAATATCGTCCGGTACCGACAGTGCGCGGTTTGATACTCAATATGCTGAGTCCGGCCTTGGCTGAAAAGCCGCCTGTTTTGAAAGTCGCCCCTACATATCCTTCCGGGGTACACGCATACTTGATATACTCTGCTGAAGCCCCGTTCGGACCGGACGAAAGATACTGCATCTGCCAGATCGCGCCGGCAGACAAAACGAAATGCTTTCCGAGAGAGGCATCCATCAGGACTAAAGGAGTACGGCTGAAAGGATTGAACGGCGTGCCGGTCTCGAGAGCGATGACATGCGGCTGGTCCGCAGCCATGGGATGCCATGCCTGGCCTATTTTTAAATCCACTGATGCACTGTTTTCTTCTCCGAGTTTCAGGTCGTCCCAGCCTATGGTCATGTAAGCCTGCCGCAGTCTTAACTGTGCGGTTCCGTTTATTTTGGGCGAGCCTGTAAGTCCGGCATAAAAATCCGTTTCCACCTTGGCCCCGAGACTCATTCTCCCGACACGATAGCCGGTCACATCCACGCCGAGACGCGTAGTCAGTGCCAGGAAACGGAAAGACGGTCTGGTATTCAGGTCCTGCGATCCGTCCTCGTTCATATTCACATCTTTCGGAAGATAATAAAACAGATCGCCGGTTCCGGCAACACTTTCACGCGTATCGAATGCAAAGAAGTTGCGGACGAAACCGTAGAACTGGAAATGATTTTTCAGTTCGTCCTTCACGGCGCTTTCCTTGGGCTCTGCGCCAAGGGGCAGGGCAGGGAGGAGGAGGATGAGGAGTAATAGGGGGAAAATGATTTTTTTCATGGTAAATACATGATAAATAATAGTTTAAAGCAGATCTCTCGACTTTGCTCGAGATGACAAAAAGGCGATTCGACTTCGCTCGAGATGACAGGTGCGAGCGCCATCACGTATGAATCCGCCGCATGGCAGCCACCCGTGTATTCCCAGTGTTATTGGGAGACGGCGACAGCGAGCACTGTTGACCCCGTCAGGGGTTGTATTCCTGTGCGAGCGTCGCCGTCTCCCAATACGTCAAAACGCGGGAAATACGACAAATCAGATGCCGATAAAAATCAGCATTGCGTAGCCAAGGACGAAGCCTATCACACCTATCAATATTCCCACTTTCGTCATATCCTTGGTAGTCACAAGCCCTGTCGAATGAGCCAAAGCATTCGGCGGCGTACTTATCGGGAACAACATGGCCAACGAAGTCGAAAGCACCACTCCCACCAATAAGGTCTTAAGTCCGCCCACCGCAAGCAGAGTATCGCCCATGCCTACTCCGACAGCGCAGATTATCGGCACTATGAGATTCGCAGCAGCAGTATTCGAGATGAAATTCGAAATGAAATAGCCTATGAATCCCGAAACTAACACCACAGCCACAGGAGACCAGGTCGCGAACGGAATCGAATTCACTATCCGGCTCGCCAAGCCCGTATCCTGCAGCGCCAAGCCGAGCGCGAAACCTCCCGCCACCATCCAGAGCACGCTCCAGTTGATTTCCTTCAAATCCTCCTTGGTTATCACACCCGTTACACAAAACACACCGACCGGAATCATCGCCACGACATTCGAATTGATGCCTGTCACCCTGTCGAGCATCCACAGAAGTATCGTGACCGCAAATGTCACATACACCACATACGTCCTCCATGTCTTGGGATGCGTATTTTCGATTCTCAGTTCAATGGTTTTCTGCTTGAACGGAAAGAAAAACAGCAGCAGCCCCCATGAAATCAGAAGCATCACTATCACATACGGCACCATCACCAACATCCATTCGCCGAAGCCCACGCCGAGATGAAGATTTTCATTCAGATAGCCGAGGGCAATAGCGTTGGGTGGGGTGCCGATAGGAGTACCGATGCCGCCGAGATTGGCGGCAATGGGGATGGAAAGAGCCAGGGCAACCCGGCCTTTCCCGTCAGGAGGCAGCATCCGGAGCACCGGCGCCAAGAAAGTCAGCATCATGGCAGCGGTAGCCGTATTGCTCATAAACATGGAAAACAGACCTATGACCATCAGGAAGCCGAGCAATACGAACTCGGACTTTTTCCCGAAAGGCTTGAGCAGCACCCTCGCCAACTGGACGTCCAAGCCGACTTTCGTCGTGGCAATGGCAAGGATGAAACCGCCGAGGAAAAGCATGATCACCGGGTCGGCAAAAGTACCGAGAATATCCTTGTAGCTGACGAAAGTACCCATACCGGATGCCTCCGTAGTATGTTTCAAAAACCAGATGCTGCTGTCCGATATGGTCAGAAGCATTATCACTATGGAAATCACGGATGTGGTCCATGTCGGTATCACCTCGAACATCCACATCAGGGCAGTAAAGACAAAAATCGCTATCGTTCTCTGCTCCACGACAGTAAGTCCGTCCATGCCGTAAAAGTCGGCAGGGACGAACCACAGAATCAACGTTACCGCGATAATCAACGGAAGCATCAGACACAGCTTCACGTTGAATTTCTCAGGGGCAGCCATCATAGTTACGGAAAATTATCAGATTACACCCTGCTCGAGCATGGCCGTAGCCACCTTCATGAAACCGGCGATATTGGCGCCCTTGAGATAATTTATATAGCCGTCCGGCTGAGTACCGTACTGTACGCATGAATGATGTATGTTCGACATTATCTCATGCAGTTTCTTGTCCACTTCCTCAGCGCTCCAGCTGATATGCATGGCATTCTGCGTCATTTCCAGTCCGGAAGTAGCCACGCCTCCGGCATTAACAGCCTTGCCAGGGGCAAAAAGAATCTTCGCTTTCTGGAATTCCGCTATGGCTTCCGGAGTACAGCCCATGTTGGAAACCTCCGCACAACACCATGTACCGTTGGCGATAAGCTCTTTGGCATCATCGCCGTTCAGTTCGTTCTGGTATGCGCACGGCATAGCGATATCGCATTTGATGCTCCATGCCTTTTTACCCGGATAGAAAACAGCGCTCGGGAACTTGTCTGCGAACGGAGCTACGACGTCATTGTTGGAGCGCCGGAGCTCCAACATATAAGCTATTTTCTCGTCATTCATCCCTTCCGGATCGTAGATAGCCCCGTCAGGACCTGAAATGGCGATTACATGAGCTCCAAGCTGCGTAGCTTTCGTGGCTGCCCCCCAGGCGACATTGCCGAAGCCCGATATCGCCACCTTCTTTCCCGCAATATCCTTGTTCTGTAGATGGAGCATGTGCTGCACGAAATAAACGGCTCCGAAACCGGTAGCCTCCGGTCTGATAAGCGAGCCTCCCCAGGTCATTCCTTTGCCGGTAAGCACACCGGTATGCTCGCGGGCCAACTTCTTGTACATGCCGAAAAGATAGCCTATCTCACGACCTCCTACACCTACGTCACCTGCGGGTACGTCAGTATCCGGGCCGATATTTCTCCACAGTTCCAGCATGAACGCCTGGCAGAAACGCATGATTTCGGCATCAGACTTGCCTTTCGGGTTGAAATCCGAGCCGCCCTTGCCTCCGCCCATAGGCAGCGTCGTAAGCGCGTTCTTGAAAATCTGCTCGAAACCGAGGAATTTCAGTATGGAGAGATTGACCGAAGGATGGAAACGAAGACCGCCTTTGTAAGGACCTATCGCAGAGTTGAACTGTACCCTGTAACCGGTATTTGTCCGTATTTCGCCGCTGTCATCCACCCATGTCACCTTGAAGGTGAAAATCCTGTCCGGCTCCACGAGCCTTTCGATGATTTTGGCTTCCTCGAACTCGGGATGCCGGTTGTAGACATCCTCGATGGTTTCAAGTACCTCCTGCACTGCCTGCAGGTACTCTTTTTCATTCGCATGCCTGACCTTCAGTCCGGCCATAATTTCAGCTGTTTTCATATTATGCGGTATAAAATTAAAAATGGTGCGCCGGACAGCTAAAACCGTTTCGGCACACCACATGAATCGTCATTTCACTTCCCAGACGGATCCGCTCCCGAGCAGGTCGTCCACGCATTTTATGCGGGCTTTCCCGGTCACTTCCTCCACCTGAGCCTGGACAGATTCGTCGTACGTCACGTCCTTGACGTCGCGTATGATTCCCAATGCCACAGGGAAATCAGGGTATTTCATATCGGCAAGCATGGTGTGCAGACCGATATTGTCGCTGTGGGCGTCATGCGTCAGGATGTCATCCTCCGTCACCCCGTTTTCGCCTATCGTCACCACTTTGAGTCTCAGGCCGTCGAGCACCAACCCTTTGTTTCTGTCCTTGCCGAAAATCATCTTCTCTCCATGCTTCAGGACAATAGTCCTGTCCGCCCTTGTCGCCCTGTCCGAAATATCCTTGTGGGCGCCGTCGTTGAAAATCACGCAGTTGGTAAGCATTTCCATGACGGAAGTACCCTTGTGCATGGCTGCCTGGAACATGATTTCTTCATTCAACTTCAACTCGCTGTCGAGACTTCTGGCGAAGAACGTCCCTTTCGAGCCGAGGACGAGGCTTCCCGGATTGAACGGATATTCCACGGTCCCGTAAGGAGATGTCTTGGTGACTGCCCCGAACTTCGACGTAGGGGAATACTGGCCTTTGGTAAGACCGTATATCTGGTTGTTGAACAATATGATATTCATATCCACGTTCCTCCTGACGGCGTGGATGAAATGGTTTCCTCCGATAGCGAGGGCATCTCCGTCACCGCAGGCCTGCCATACCACAAGTTTCGGATTCGCCACTTTTATACCCGTGGAAATGGCCGTCGCACGGCCGTGAATGCTGTGGAATCCGTATATGTTCATATAATAAGGCAGACGGGACGAGCATCCGATACCGGAAACTACCACGAAATCTTCCTTCTCGCAGCCCAAGGCTTCGCTTACCCGGGGCATTACGCGTTGCAATGCAGCCAGAACGGCATGGTCTCCGCATCCCGGGCACCATCTTACCTCCTGGTCGCTTTTAAAATCCTGAAATGTATATTTTGCCATAATATGTTCCTGATTACAATACCTTCTCTATAGCATCGACGATTTCCTGTACGAGGAAAGGCTGTCCCTGGACCTTGTTGCACTGGATATAGTCATGTCCCGGGAACTTGGCTCTGAGCCAGTCGGCAAACTGTCCTCCGTTCAGTTCGCACACGAGGATTTTCTCGAAACTGTCGAGAATGCCTCCGGTATTCGAAGGAAGCGGATTTATATAGTCGAAATGCACCTGACTGACTTCCTTGCCCGACTTGCGGACTTCATGCACGGCCGAGAGAATGTGGCCGTATGTTCCGCCCCAGCCGACTACAAGAAGTTTCCCGTTCGACGGGCCGTCGATTTCGAGAGGCGGGATGACATCCGCCACGCGAGCCACTTTCTCAGCCCTGTTGCGGACCATCAGTTCATGGTTTGCAGGGTCGGAAGAAAGCACTCCCTGCGGGGATTTCTCCAAACCGCCTACCCTGTGCTCGAAACCTTTCTGACCCGGGAATGCCCATCTGCGGGCGTATGTCTTTTCATCCCTGACGAAAGGTTTGAACGGAGCATCCTCAGGACGGGCGTACGGAGGATTGATTTCAGGATAATCCTTCATGGAAGGAATAAGCCACGGCTCCGAGCCGTTGCCGAGAAAGCCCTCGGAAAGCAGGATAACTGGAGTCATGTGCTCGAGAGCTATCTTGGAAGCCGTAAAAGCGGCATCGAAGCAGTGTGCCGGCGAATGCGCGGCAATGATGACTGCCGGGCACTCTCCGTTTCGGCCGTAAAGGGCCTGAGCGAGGTCGGTCTGCTCCGTTTTGGTAGGAATACCTGTAGACGGGCCCGCCCTCTGGACATCCACCACCACCAACGGCAGTTCCGTCATCACCGCGAGACCGAGAGCCTCCGATTTCAGGGAAAGTCCCGGGCCGGACGTAGTGGTCACGGCCAGATCTCCGGCAAAAGCGGCGCCTATGGCCGTACATACGCCGGCGATTTCGTCCTCCGCCTGCACGGTCTTGGCTCCGAGATATTTATGTATGGCGAGTTCCTCTAAAATTCCGGTAGCCGGTGTGATAGGATACGAGCCGCAGAAAAGCGGTCTGCCGGACTTCTCGGAAGCAGCGAGGAAACCCCAGGCGATAGCCTGGTTGCCGGTAATATTGCGGTAACGCCCCTTTTTCATATTGGCCGGAACGACAGTGTAGGTATTTGCTATGGCCTGGATATTCGAAGCATAGTTGTACCCGTCCGTCAGCACCTTTTTGTTCGGCGCTATGAGTTCCGGATGTTTTTTCCCGAATTTTTTTTCAAGATAGTCGTATATGTGTTCTACAGGACGGTTGTAGATGTACGAAGCCATCCCGAGGGTGAACATGTTCTTGCACTTGTGAATGGTTTTCTGGTCTAATCCGCTGTCTTTCAAGCTTTCCGATGTCAGTGTCGTAATCGGTGAAACAATGATGGTCCTGTCCTCGATTTTAAGCTCGGTGATCGGATCCATGGTCTTGAAACCGGCCTTTCTGATGCCTTCCTCATCGAAAGTATCTTCATCGAGCAGGACCAGAGCGGTACGTTTCAGCCATTTGGCATTCGACTTCAGGGCGGCAGGATTCATGGCTACGAGCATGTCGCAGAAATCGCCCGGAGTAGTCACATGGCCCGAGCCGAAATGCACCTGATATCCGGATACGCCGGATACCGTTCCGTGGGGAGCCCTGATTTCGGCCGGAAAGTCGGGGAATGTGGAAAGTTCGTTGCCATAAATCGCGGACATGTTCGCGAACAGCGAGCCGGTAAGCTGCATGCCGTCGCCCGAATCTCCCGCGAATCGAATGACAACGTCCTCTACATCAATTACTTTGTGTTGCATCTCTAAAAATTTTTAATAATTTCGGCATGGAGATACGCCCGACACCGGACTCTTTCCATGCCAAGTTCGTTTTTACAAAGGTTACAAATTTATAAATTTTTTCATTATTCACACACATTCCTTTCATCCCCTTCTTCCCCTTTCAATCATCTCATTCCTTTCATCCCTTTCATTCATCTCACCCCCTTCATTCCTTTCATTCATCTCGAACGAACACCCCGGAGCAGCCTTCCTCATTGCCATCACGAGCGCAGTCGAGAAATCTGCCTATAGGGTCGACTATGTTATTATAGTGTGGCCTATAATATTGACAGATCTCTCGACTACGCTCGAGATGACAAAAGAGCGCTGCGGAGGGTCGATGACGGCGAGCACTGTTGACCCCGTCAGGGGTTGTATTCCAGTGCGAGCTGCATCGACCCGAAGCACCTCGAGATGACAAAAGAGCGCTGTGAAGGGTCGATGACGGCGAGCACTGTTGACCCCGTCAGGGGTTGTATTCCAGTGCGAGCTGCATCGACCCGTAAATGCCCTATTCCACCGCCTCCAATTCGAGGACGACACTGCGGAGACGTTCGGTGCTGAACAGGTCGATACCCTCGTTCATAAGGAATTCTCCGCTGAGAACGGCACCGGAAGCACGCACTGACGGATTCTTGCCAGGCATAAGATTTATTTCCGTGATGCGGTACATGGCATCAGGGTCGAGACCGTCGAGACGTACAGGCGTGAACCGCTCGCCGAAACGAGGATACACATCGTATGCGAACACTACCGACGACTTCCTGTCCTTGCTCACGGACTGCGCGGCCGCATGCTGGTTCCCGTAAGGAGAATGCAGACGATAGAAATCGCCGTCGAGAATGGCAGGTTTCAGCCTTTTATAGTCGGAAACAGCTTTCTGACAGAATGCAAGTTCGTCTGCCGACAGATCGTTCACTATAATATCGAAGCCGAGTTTGCCCATCATCGCCACGTCCGTACGGAACTTGATGCTCGCCGTGCGGTTACAGTTCGTCACATGCGCACTGACAGCCTTGTTCGGGTAAACATACGAATAGCCCCACTGGATGAAGATACGCTCTATCGGATCCGTATTGTCACTCGCCCAGAATTCGGTAAAATGCTGCAAGGCACCGTAGTCCGTACGTCCGCCGCCGCCCGAACAGAGCATCATCGGCAGGTCCGGATATTTCTCGCTGACATGGGACATCACCCTGTACAGACCGTTTACATAGTCCACCCACAGATGGGACTGATACTTTTCGTACGCGGAATGCATGTTCCCTATCGGACTGTTGCAGTCCCACTTGAAATATGCCACTCCCGGGTTTTCCTCCAAAATCGTATCTATGACACCGATGACGAAATCCTGCACCTCAGGGTTGGTCAAGTCGAGTACGAGCTGGTTTCTGAAATACTTCTCGTCCCTATTCGGGAAACGCAGCACCCAGTCCTTGTGCTCCTCGTAAAGGGTACTCTTCGGATTTACCATTTCCGGCTCTATCCACAGGCCGAACACCACGCCGTTTTCCTCTGCCGTACGCACAAGTCCTCCGAGACCGTCAGGCAGTTTGGCCGTGTTCACCTGCCAGTCGCCAAGCCCCTGTCTGTCGCTGTTGCGGGGATGGGAATTTCCGAACCAGCCGTCATCCAAAAGGAACATGTCGACACCGAGTTTGGCAGCATCCGGAATCAGCGTTTTCAGCTTCTGGTCATTGAAATCGAAATATGTCGCCTCCCAGTTGTTCAGCAGCGTCATCCTGTCGCCCATACCGTCCTTGATACGGTATTTGCGTGCCCAGTCATGAAGACTGCGGCTGGCCTTGCCCGCACCCTCATCGCTGAAAGTAAAGATAAAGTCAGGCGTGACGAACTCCCGGCCCTTTTCCAAATGATACTCGGAAGAAAAAGGATTGATGCCGGAAATCATGCGCAGTCCGTTATTCTCGTCCACCTCGAAAGTGAATCTGAAATTTCCCGACCATGCTATGGCACCTATCAGGACATCTCCATGATTTTCAGCCATTCTGTCGTCCAAAGACAGGACGAAAAACGGAGAACAGAACATATTGGCCCTCGTCCCGAGATTCGAATCGATGATTTTCTTCCCGAACTTGAGCGGCTGCTCGGACATCTTGTTCTCATCCGCCCAGTTTCCCGCGAACTCCGTAAGCCAATAGCTGCCTGCCTCCAAACGAAGCATGGACGATGCATAATCGTACAAAACTACAGGCTTCTTTTCCCCATGACTGATGACAGTACTGCACGTGATGACATTTTCAGCCTTATATGCGGTATAGACGAGTTTCAGCTCGACGGGATATACCTCGTCTTCAAGCACTATGGTCGTCCTGCTCACATTGTCGTCCATGACGACAGTCTCGTCTGAAACATATTTCATCCGGAGAGACACATTGCCGTCGGCATGGGTTATTTTAAGCGCAGGCTCGAAAAAATCGTCCTGTCCGTACACCGCAAAGGCTTCCTGACCGTCTTCGAGCCACTCTATGTCGCTCTCATGATTCAGTTTGGTCCCGAAATAGCTCTGGCACAGCCTTCCGTCACCGTTCACCTTGAAAATAAGGTCGATATCGGAAGTACCGACCCTTACATAATCAGTTGCCGAGGCAATGGTTGCGGACAAAAATGTAAATGTCAGCAGAAAAGAAAAAAGTTTCAGTGATTTCATCGTGTGTATTTTTTTTACAATAATAACTTATTTTTTGCTGATAATCGCCTTTGGGAGCCATTTAATTTTTTACAGCTTCCTGTTTTTGCCTGACGGCAAAAAATTTCACATCCTTCGCAGGAATATCGATGATGAAATCGCCCTCAGCAGTGGATTTTTCACCTGACCACAGTTCTTCGAACTCAAAGGCCGTCCCCTCATCGAGCCCGAGGCGTGAAAAATCCGCCGTTACCTGTACCGGAGAATCGGCATAGTTGAATACGGCATAGTACCGGACACCGTTCCTGTCCCGGGAAATGAACTGGTTTTCAGACATTTCCCCGTTTCCTTCCACAGGTCTGAATGATTCCCCCGCGGCGGCGGCATTCACCTTGGAATTCGTCAGATACTTTACAGCCCGGGCCTTGACATCTTCGCTTCCCGCAGCACTCACGTCATCTCCGAAAAGGTATATGCCGGTAATGACACCGGAAGTCACCCTGGCCCTGTTCTCCCCTTCCGACGCCTCTTTCAGGACCAGATGGTCGGCATCGTTGTAGTTGTAGACCCTGTCCAACCACCATCCGTAGGAAAGCGCATTCATCGTATATTCGGTATCCTTCATCCAGTTCCATGCATCGCAGGCTATCCTGCGTGAATTCGCATAATGGGCCGGGAAAGCAGGCGAAATGGAAAGGTTGATGTAAATGCCTTCGAAGCATCTGTCTATCAGGTCGAGCCCGAAATTGTAAGCCTGCATGCCGCTGCACACGTTCTTGTCGTACCAGCTGTCGGCTTCCAAGGCCCCATGGGTCATGAAATCCAATTTGATGTATTCGAATCCGAGCTTCCTGAAATAGTCGGCATAGAATTCAATTCTCTTTATCACTGCAGGATGAGTAGGGTCGAGAGCGTATGCCCCGTCTAATTCCTGAGGCTTGCCGTCCGCATAGAGCCAGGCATCCTTGAATCTGTATTCTTCGGCCCTGTCCATGCGGGCATTTCCGTTTTTGCCCCAGTCGGCAAAAGGCGTCCAGTACACTCCGGCTTTCTGACCGTTTGCATGGCATCTTTTTACAAAACCGGCAAGCTGCTCGTCGGACAGGAAATTCCATCCGGAATCGAGGCCGATGTACAGGGTCCCGTCGGCAGTGACAAAAGACCTGTTCTGCAGGCTGTCATGAATAAAATCCGCTACCTCGGTAGCGTTTTTGTAATTTATGTCGAAGGCGAGAGCGCCCCAGCTGTTCCAGCCCACGGGCATGGCCCTGTCCCACTCGCGCGGCGGACAAATCTCGGCATTGGCCTGTCCATAGCACTCGAGACCGTCTCTCCAGTCATCGAATCTGCCGATGAAAAACCTCGGAGAAGCGACTGACCTGTCCCTGAAAGAGCCGTGCTCATGAACGTCCCGGGTAAGTCTGTCGGCGATTCCGGCAAGCAGGGTCACACCCGTGACCTCATCGCCGGAAGATTCGAGAATGACGGCGCTTTTCCACCTGTCATGGTCTATGGAGCCGAATACGCACCCGTCACGGGAGCCGTTCCCGAACACCGACGTGACTTCATAGCTGACGAGTTCTCCGAAACCTGCCGGCTTGGAAGAATACCGGATCCAGGCATCGTTGTCGAACGGAACGAAAAGAGCGCGGGTATCCTCTCCGAAAGACATCTTCTGTCCGGAAGAGACTACTGGCATGATGCCGTTTACCGAGACTGTGTCTTCGGACGATACGAATCCCTGAACTGTCACGAAATCACGGTCCTCATATACGGACCAGACTACGGAAAAGTCGGGAAGGTGAGCCGATGTGTACGATATCACAGTCTGCCTGGCAGGTCCGAAAACGGTTTCAGCCTTTCTTTTCCTGACACGCATCCTGTCATAGTCCGCAATATCCACGGTATCGCCGTCGAGACGGAATGCGGCTCCGGCATCCCTGAACACCGTATCCGTCCCTGCTGCGAGCGACACTTTCCCGTCTTTTCCCGCATGGATTTTCCACTGCGCGCCGTCAGGCGCGGATGAAGCATTGGCCGGCATCCCGGACAACACGATGGCGGCCACCGCCCACAAATAGCTAATTCTCATTCCTATCCTGTTTTTCAAATTCTTTCGGTTTGATACCGAACTGTTTATAGAACAATTTTGCAAAATACGATGATGATCCGAAACCTACGGCATAGCAGACCTGCGTGATGGTCATCTGCCCGCTTTTGAGCAGTTCCGCGGCTTTCTTCAGCCTTATCACCTTGATGAAATCCACTACGGAAGAGCCCGTGATATTCCTTATTTTCCTGAGCAATGTCGCACGGGTCATGCTCAGTCTGTCGGCAAGCATTTCTACATTCAGGTCATCCGATGTTATTTCAGCTTCAATGACAGCCACTACCCTGTTCATAAACTCCTCATCGGTCGCATTCATCTTGATATTGCTCAGCTTCACCATCGGCTTCTTCGTGAAATCTTCCCGCTCTTTCCGGCGATTGTCCATGATGGAAAAGATCAAAGCCTTCAGATATGCGAATGAAAAGGGCTTTTCGATGAAGGCTTCCGCCCCTATCCTGAGGCCTTCCACCTTTGAATTCGTGTCGTTTTTTGCCGTCAGGAAGACCACCGGGATGGAACGCAGCACTTCGTCCGCTTTCAGCCTGCGGCAGAGTTCGAGGCCGTCCATCTCAGGCATCATGATGTCGGAAATCACGATATCCGTCCTCCTGTTCGAGAGCATGTCTAAGGCCTTTACTCCATTTTCAGCCGTCAAGACCGTACAGGATTCCGACAGTTTTTCCGCAAGATACCTCCGGACCGACGCATTGTCCTCCACAATCAACACCACATAATCGTCCGACGGAGACTTGATGTCCGCCTCTTCCCGAGATTCGAGTACGGTCATACCGTTGTCGTCCGCGGCTATGATATCCACGGTTTCGGACATCTTTATGTCTATGACCCTGTCCTGCTCCATGGGAAGCGTGAGGACAAAGGAATTGCCGGAGGCAGCCGTATCGAGATACAGGTGTCCCTTGTGCATCTGAGCCAGGGAGCGCGCCATCGGAAGACCTATGCCGGTACCGGACACCATCCTGTCCGGATTTTCTATTCTGTAGAAAGGCTCGAATATCTTTTCGCTGAGATGCAGGGGGATTCTTTCACCGTCGCTCGTGACCCTGACAGAGAACATTTTCCCGACCACGGAAAGTTTCACGTCTATCTTCCGTTCGGAATATTTGATGGCGTTGGTCAGCAGATTGCTTATGATTTTGGTAAAAGCCTCCTTGTCGGCAGTGGCCCTGAAATCCGCTGTCCCGGTGTCGAGACTGAAAACCTTTCCGGATTTCACCATGGTAGGCTCGAACCTGTCGGTGATGTATCTGAGCTGCTCCGGAACATCGAATCTGACAAAATCCAGCTGGAGCCGCTGCGAATCCACATTCTTGAAGTCCAAAAGCTGGTTTACCAATTCCAGCAGACGGTCCGTGTTCGTCGACACCGTTTTGAGACTTTTCGTCAGACGCGAGTCCTCATTCATGGAAATGACATCTTCGAGCGGGCCTTTTATAAGAGTCAGCGGCGTACGGATTTCATGGGCGATTTCATTGAAAAAGTCGACTTTCGCGCTGTAGACCTCTTTTTCCTTTTCCATCTCGAACATGTTCCGCTGCACCTCCATCTGCTTCTTTTTCCTTTTGTAAAGATAATCTATGACTGCCGCTCCTGCCGCAAACACCAAAAAGGCATACAGGAACTTGGCAGTGAGCGAAGTCCACCATGGCTGACGCACCGTTATCGCCAGTATTTTTTCAGCCGTATTGGTATGCCCGTTGACAGACACGCCCTTGATATGCAGACGGTACTCCCCTGGAGCGAGCCGGGCAAAGGAAACACTCTTCTCACCGTCGATACGTATCCATTCGTTCCCCGTCCCTTCCATCATATAGAAATACTCGGTATTCGAGACGGAAGAAAAACGGACATCAGCGAAATCCACACGGACATTCGACTGATCATGCCGCAGGATTATGCGTTCCGTATAGAACAGGCTCTCGTCGAGAACCGAGCCTTTCTCACCGACCTTCTGCTTCTCATTGTTCACGACTATGCCCGTAAAACATATTCTCGGAATATTGTCCCTGTCATCCTCCACCTGCAGAGGGTCGAAAGAAACAAGTCCCTCCATACTGCCGAACCACAAACGTCCGTCTTTGGTTTTCAAGGAAGAATGATAGTTGAACTGGTCTCCGAGCAAACCGTCCTTTTTCGTAAATGTCCTCGTATACCCCGTTTCCGGGTCAAATTTCAGCAGGCCCTTGTTGGTCCCTATCCACAGCGTTCCCGACTGGTCCTCGAGCGCCCGATAGGTTACATCGTCAGGGAAGCCGGCACCGACCGAATAGTTCTCGAACGACTGCGTCTCATAACGGTATCCGCTCAGTCCTCCCCTGTCCGTGGAAAACCAGATGATGCCGCGGGAATCTTCCATGATACCGCTGACGGAATTCACCGAAAGCGAAGAAACATCGTCAGGGTCATGGCTGAAATAAAGGAAACGGTCATGCACGGGCTCGTATCTGTACACTCCGCCCCCGAGCGAAGCGAACCAGACGTTCCTCCGGGAATCCTCCATAATATCGAATGCCCAGACAGTCCTCAACGTATCCACTATAGAAAACGCCCTGTCGCCGGGACATTTCCGCCATACCCCGGAAGCCGTACCTATCCATATATTGTTTCTGGAATCCCGACAGAAAGAATATATGCTCGTCTCCCTGATTCCCAAGTCCGCCGGGTCGATATACTCCATACCTCCCGTCACCATGTCCACCTTCGTGAAGCCTCGCTTGAAAAAGCCGGTCCAGAGGAAACGCCCGTCGCGCGAAACGCTGCTGCCGAGAGTGTTGAGAAGTTTGCTGCTCTCGCAATATTTTCTTTCGAGCGCCTTCGTCTCGCCCGATACCGGATCGAAGCTGCATATCCCTTCGTTTTCCGTTCCCACCCAGATTTTCCCGTCCGGAGCCTCCGCAAGAGTCTTGATATTGCTGAAAAGTACGGAAGAAGCCTCGTCATACAGAATATACTTGTCAATGATGAAACCTTTTGCCGCGCTGTAATTCACACCGTTCAGCAGCGTTCCGACCCAGATGCCGCCTTCCGAATCCTGGCACAGGACACTGCATGTCTTGTCGGAAAGCCCGAACGGACTTATGTAATTCTGTTCGAAATGAGTGACCGACCTGTCCTGGCCGTCTATGACGAAAATGCCCTCGTGAGTACATACCCACAGGTCATTGTCGAAATTCCGGATGCTTCTCAGGACCGTACCGTGAATCTGCGGAGTATCCATCGTCCCGAAAGTCATACTTTTCAGATCAAGGTATCTCAGATTGCCGTCATGGACGGCAATGACCATCATCTGCCCCCATTCACACATCGAATAGATGTATTCTCCGAGGACGGAGCCTCCGGCGGAATCCGTGGCGAAATTCGCAAAATCGTCCTTTTCCCTGTCATAGACATAGATGCCGGATGAATACGTTCCTATCCAGACCTGGCCGTTTTTTCTGACGTACAGACATTCGGGAGAAAAGATATCGTAAAAAAACAGTTCCGCGCCGTCATAGCGAAAAACGCCCTGATTAGGGGCGATTATCCAGATGTTTCCATACGAATCCCTGCCTATGGCAGCCACCCAGTCGCGTACGCTTTCGCCCTCATCGCTCGCGATGACAAATTCCCTGAATGTCTCGGTCTCCTTGGACCAGACATAGACGCCCTTGTCAGTCCCGCACCACAGACCCGTCCGAGGATCCGCATACAGTGCGGAAATGTTGTTGTTTCCATGTCCCGTGAGGGCATCGCTGCAGTCGAATGTCCTGATTCTGCTGCCGTCGTATCTGTTCAGCCCGTTGCGCGTCCCCATCCAGATAAAACCGTCGCTGTCCTGAACTATCGCGCTCACGCAGTTGTGGGAAAGCCCGTCATCCATCGTCAGATGGGAAAAATACCGGTTGACTGCCGCAGCGTCGGACAGACAGCAGAATACGGCCATGACTGTCAGTATGCGATGCCTCATGAGTACATGTCTTTTATCAGTTCAAAGTACCGTCATTGTACGGAGTGACGGTGATTTCCGGCTCCGTACCGGCGGAAACGAGATTTTCATCGAAAGTGATTTCCACAGTCTTGCTTTCGCCAGGCCTGAGGATGAAATAATTGTCCTCATAGAAAGCAGGGAGCACCCTTTTGCCGGTCACGGCGTCATGGAGCTGTATCCATGTGCCGAACGATACCGAAGGGGATGACTTGACATTCGTCACCTTGACCTCGAGACGGTATTCTCCGTTCTCCCTGACATCCTTGCGCTGCACTTTCAGCTGAGGAGCGGACAGAGAGTTGAGAGCAGTGAAATCGTTGCGTTTCAGCCCTCTCCAGTATGTATTGGAATCCACGGTATTGCCGTCGGCATCTTTCAGTATAAGCCTGATGAAGTGGACGTCGTCCAATATCTTTTCCGTGACATCGCCGCCGTAGACTTTCATCTCCCAGAGCGAATATCCGTAGCCGGTACCACGTTTAATGCCTTGCAGCTTCACATAGCGGCACACGGTATCATCGAAATAGATTTCCTGTTTCCCGCCGCGGCCGTGTTTTTCATGATGGACTTCGCTCCAGTTCTCCGCATCGTCGGACACCATTATCTTGAACTCGCGTCCGAAAGCGTTTTCCCAGAGCAGACCTACGCCGTAGACATTCATCTGCTTTCCAAGGTCCACATAGACCCACTCATGGTCCGAATAGTCGCTGCCCCAGCGTGTAAATTCGGAGCCGTCCGTCAGTTCGGATGCACTGCCTGCCCCGGAAGACGATGCAGTGGCGGACTTCCCGGCTGCGAGATTGCGCCCGTTGTCATAGAACGGAAGAGTGAAGCACCTCAGGGCCGTATTCGAAGCCGACGAGACAGTCTTCGACATGTCGAATTTGTCCACGGTCTTTCCGTCCATGTTGAATACTTCGGCCGATACCGTCAGACCGCCATAGTCCTCCGATGTGGTATTGACTAATTTGATGTCGTTATTTATCGGATTCCAGATAAGATGCAGAGGAGCGCACGCACGCTTGCAGCCCCAGTATGCCCCTGTCAGGTCATAATAGTAGTCGTAAGTCTGCCATACCATGGAAGGATAAGCCGACTGTCCCATCCAGGTCATGATGCCGGAAGCATCCTCCCACATGTGGTCGAGCCAGCCCTCGTACATGGCCTGATTCGACTCGATATTCAGCATCTGCGCCTTGCGGCAGAATTCGTCTATGTCGTCCGGTTTTCCGTAACGCTCGTTCATCAGAGCCTCGTACTGGTCAGGCAGGCCGTTGAAAGCCATCTGTCCGAAATAATGGATATTCCACATCTCGTTTCTCGGCCACAGTTTGTCCTCGGGCATGAATTCGCGGAAGCTCTCGGCATTCACGAACACTGCCGTACCGATTTCGGTCCTGAATCCCCAGCCAGGGGTGCCGACCATGTTGTACGGATAAGGATAATAGTTGAAATAATATCTCGGCTCGAACGCTCCCCACGGACCGCTCCCGGAAAGATGGCCTTCATGGGAGTTCGACTGGTAATACCTGTCGCCGCCGTCATACACGCGGACATTTTCGCGAAGCCAGTTGTCGAGAGGAGGCTCCGGGAAACCCTCGTTGTCCCCGCACCACACCGCGATGGACGGATGGTTGCGCAGCCTCTTGATTTTTTCCACCGCGTTGAAATTGAACGCGAACACGTCATCGGGCAGATTCGGATTCGAATTCAGCCAGAAATCATCCCACACCATGATGCCGTATTTGTCGCAGGCCTGATAGAAAGCATCGGCCGTAGTCACCCCGAGCCAGTTCCTTATCATGTTGAAATTCATGTCGTCATGGAATTTCACCTTCGTAAAGAACTCCTCGTCGCTGCAGCGGAGCATGTATTCCGCCATGCCCCAGTCGGCTCCCTTCACGAACACGCGCCTGCCGTTTATCCACAGATGGAAGACCCCGTCCTCGAAGGTATAGTCGTACTGACGGATACCGAAATCTATAGTCTTCTCGTCGGAAACCCCGTTTTCGGTCTGCAGGGTGAGGGTGCAGGTGTACATGTTCGGCTCACCGTATCCGTTCGGCCACCAGAGCTTCGGGTCGTCTATCGAAAGCGCAGGCACATTGTCCTTGTCGAAGCGGATTTTCGTCTTGCGGTAAGGCTCCGCATTGAATTTCGTGGAAAATTCGATGTTTCCGGGCATGATTACGCCCTTCACTTCACCCGACACACCGTGCTCGGCAGCGTTTTCCACCTCCAATTCGATGCTCAGGTCAGCCCGCGCCGTGCTCGGCATATCAGTCCTTATCCACGGGTCAGCTATGGTCAGGGCATCCGACTCGGACAGATAAACCTTGTCGGTAATACCCGAATTCAGCCCCGGAACGTATGGCATCCAGTCCCAGCCCGCACTGCTGATGTAGGTAGGAGAGGCATTGTTTCCGAGAGAGCCGCGTGGGATGTCTACGAGGACCGCAAGTTCGTTCGGGGTGTCCTGACGGACAATGCCGGTAATATCGAACTTGCCCCTGTGCATGAATCCGTCCAATTCTCCGAGGAATTCACCGTTCAGCCAAACCTTGCCCTTGCGGTTAATGCCTCTGAAATTCAGCCACACATAGTCTTTGTCAAAAGACTCCGGTACGGAAAACTCGGTACGGTACCAGAAAGGGCGGTCGTATTTCGACCTGTCCACATGATGGATATTGTCCGCAAAATTCGGATCCTTTTCCTTCCCCGCATTCACGTATGCAGTAAATACCGTTCCCGGCACGGGAGCTTCCACCCATTCACCTGCAGCCCTGTCCGGGAGCTGCACGTCGATGTAGCTTTGGGCGGGAGTCACCTCCCATTTCACGTTCCCGTCGGCACTGTTCATGGACCAGTCGCGGGCGATGGCATTTCCGCCGAGCGGAAGCGCGAGGGCAATGGCGGCCGAAGCCGCCAATGTCGTCAATTTCAATTTCATAAAATCAATTTGTTTGTACTAATTTGAAACATGAGAAATCAAGGTGCTGGTTGCCGTTGACAGTGGCTACAAGGCCGAGCGACACCTCTGTTTCCTGCTCAAGGGTAAATGTAATGGTAACGAATTTATCTCCGCCGTCCGATTCCTCGAGACGCTTGTAAGCTATGGAATTCTGAAGTTCAGGCTCGTCAGGGGCAGGTTTGCTCCATTCAGAATTGTTATTTATCCTGTAATACTCCGGATCATGGTCCGGAAGTTCGGTGCCCTCGGCTACCACCAGATGCAGAACGGCCTTGTTCCAGTCAGTATTGCAGCGGCAGTACTTCGTTGAAAACTCGTAAGTTCCGGCAGGAAGCGTTGCAGTCTGCCACACCTTGCCGTTCTGGAAGAACTGACCGTCATTGTCCCACTTTCTGAACGCGATACGGCCTCTGTCTTCATTGCGCCAGCCACCTACTTTAGTGCCGTTTGCATCGTAATTGAGTGCAGCGTCATTGACCTTCCAGTCCTTAGGAATGCTGTAGCCTCCTGCTTCCGGAGCATCCGGGTCCTTTTCGATATTAGGGTCTCCGTTTCCGTCGTCCACTCCTGCATTCTTCAGATACATAGCCGTGACGTCGCTCACAGCGTATGAACGTTTTGCCGCAGGCGCGAATTCGTCGATGGCTCCTTCCTCAGGAAGATAGTATGTAGTGACCTCGAAAATATTGTTAGCAGCATTCTCGAGAGTAGTGCGCTCTTCGTCGGAAGGCACCGTCACTGTCGCTGTCTCCCCGTCGGAAGTCTCGTATGTCACTTTCGAATACGGGGAATCCTCCGAAACCGCATACCAGTCTATCACGATGTCGCCGTCGATGACCTCGCTCGCTTTGACCACGCGGGTGTAGAGGCCGGACATGTAGACATCTCCGTACGACGCTCCGGACACATTCATCGGTATCGACGAATGACCGTCGGCATCGTAGGTGTATATGGTGAAATTGTAGGTACCCTCGGCCAGCTGGATTTCCTGCTCCACTATTTTGCCCGGTTCGTATTCCACATCTATCATCAGCTCGTGTTCTTCCGTACCCGAGGTCCAGAAAATACCGATTTTGTTCACCTTGGGGTCGGATGACAGTTCGCCGTGGAATTTCATCCTTTCCTTTCCGGCATAGAAGATCACCGTATCGAGCTTTCCGGTATAGATTCTGTCGGAATTCTCGGCATATTTGAGATAGTCGTCCATCTTCGTGCAGGACAGTGCTGCCGCTGCCGCCATGAGGACCGTCAGATATATAAGTTTTCTCATAACCTGTTCATTTTATTGTTCCACTCTGTCGTCTCCCCAGATGGTAATCTCGGTGAATGTCACATTCGAGTTGCCCACCCAGTTTTTGATGCTCTTGAATCGGATATAACGCACTGCCGGCGCATCCAACGGGAAGTTCGCGCTGTCACCGTTCTGGCCTGCGATACGGTCGTCTTCCGACAGTATACCCGTAGCATAGCCGGACGGCTTGATGTTCTCGAATTCGATCAGTTTGACCCATCCGTCCCAGGAGCCGTCTTCCGGCGGCGTGTCGGCACAGCCCCAGATTTCATACTTGCGAGGAGACGCATCGTTGAAATAATGCTTGTCATCCTGGAGAGGCCATAGGGTGAACCGGCTCAACTGGGCCTTTACCCCGAGGTCGAACGTGAAATGCTTAGGCTCGGTGCCGCTGTCGCTTCCGGTATGGCATCCTGTCTGTCCGTCTGCATCCGCACTTATCCTGCCGTCCCAGATATATTCCATCTTACAGCTCCAGGCCGTGCACTCCGCATCTCCTGGAAGTATGTACTCCTTCCAGAGACTCTTGTCGAGTTCTTTCTCATAGATAGGAGTGAACTTGCCGACATAAGGCTGCGACCAGTTCCCGTAGGTATCCCTGGCAAATACCTGGAATTCGCGTTCCACCGGGTCATAGCCTCTGACAGAGAAACTGCCGGAAGCAAGCTCGGTATAGAAAGTCTCCACATTTTCCATCTCCCCGTCATCGCCCGGCGTATAGACTTCGAATACGAGATTTGCCTGGGTCTCGTTCTCGAACGAAATCGTGATGCCTCCGAAATCCGCTATCACATCGAGGGTCTCGATGGCTTTCATGACAGGCGGAGTATCAGGCACGATGTCCACATAGACAGGCTCGGACCTGTTTTCGCTTCTGTCCACCGCTTCCAATTTCACCGTATAGGTATCGGTATCGCCGAGACCTTCGATAGTCAGGATATTGGTATAGAGGGATGCCTTGAACTCGAGCACGGTACCGTCTTTTTTGGTCAGGCTCGCATTGGCATACAGCAGGTCGCTGTCGGTAGGATATTCGTATGTGATTTCCGCACCTCCCGGTATCGGGGTCCAGACCACATCCGTCAGAGGTCCCGGAGCTACGGTGTCGTGGTCGATAGGCCCCACCGTAGACTCCAAACATCCGGCAAGCATCGCAGGAGCGACGGCCATAGCAAATATTCTGATTGCTGTCTTTTTCATAATAGCGTACGATTTAAGTTTTACCATCCCGGATTCTGTACAAGATTAGGATTCACGATAAGGTCTTTCTCTTTCAAAGGCCAGAGATAGTCTCTCGGGGCGATGAATTTGCGGGTAAAGAAAGACTGCTTGTGATAATAGCCTTCCGCAGACTCCTGCTCCACGTCCCAGCCGCTGATGGTGGCGTTGTTCCACTCCGATGCTGCTTCCTTCCATCTGAGAAGGTCCCAGAAACGATGACCCTCGAACATCAGTTCGATAGTCCTCTCCCTGTGGATGATTTCGCGCAGACCGTCCTTGGTAGTATATTTCTCCGGAGTGATCGAGTGATTCTTCCATGACTCCTCGACCCCTTTCAGCCCGGCTCTTGCCCTGACCTTGTCCACGTACTCGATGGCCAGTTCGGAATTGCCGCACTCGTTGAGGCACTCGGCATAGAGGAGATACAGGTCGGCAAGCCTCATTTCAGGCCACGGATAGCGCTCGGCCACAAAACCGTTGCCGCTTGTGGTCAGTTCGTATTTGTAGTTCACGAGCTTTTTGCACCAGTATCCGGTAAGGGAATAGTTGTAGGCTCCGAGTTTTCCCTGAGGCTGTCCGGCCTTGCACTGCACGGTATAGGTGTTCTTGTCCGAGTCGCTCGGGCCGTTCTCCAACCACCACACTGCTCCGTCGAACGCTAAATGCGCATAGAATCTCGGCTCCCTGTCCAAGTGGGCCTTGGTCACGGTGTAGTCGGAAATGAGATCGTACTTGGTATCTTCTGTAGTCGTGACTAAATCGTATCTTCCGCTATAGTCCCAGTCCTTGTCCTCGTTGATAGGCACGCCGTTCTTCGTATAATATTTCTCCGAAATCTCGATGGTCGGGTTCATCAGGTCGCGGCCTCCGTTGATATTCGTGATATCGTTGTTGTTCAGACGGGCCATGCACTGGGCCTGGAGAGCTTCATCGTTGCGCGAAGACATGGACCAGACGGTCTCGCTGTTCCATCTGAGAGTGGCGGCATTGTTGATAGACAGTTTACGGCGGGTAGTATCGGAGATATTCGCGGCATCCTTGAATTCGTACAGCTCTATCTTTGCAGTCTTGCAGGCTTCCACTGCGAGAGAGCAGGCCTGCTCGGCCAGTTCCCATTTTTCCTGCGAGAATTCCGTGCTCATCAGATGCACTCCGTCTTTGTCCACGAAACCGGCATAGTCGGGATTTCCGTTGAACAGAGGACTTGCAGCCATGGTCAGGACCTTGGCTTTCAGCATAAGGGCGGCAGGCCTTGTAGCCCGTCCCAGTTCGCTGGCCTCGTTCTGTATGATGTCCGGAAGACGCTCGGCAGCCATGTCAAGAAGTTCGCATACATAGTCCACGCACTCGTCGAACGGTACCCTTTTCTGTCGCACTTCTTCGATGGAAGAGTCTATAGGCAGATTTTCTTTCATCAGGATGACCGGACCGTACATGCGGATCTGGTAGAAAGTATAGTAGGCTTTCAGGAAATACGCTTCGCCGAGCCACCTGCGCCTGTCGTCAGGAAGAAGATCCGACACCTTGTTTTCATCGGAAACATTCTCTATGAATACGTTGCAGTCCCTGATGGCTTCGTAGAAATTCTTCCCGTAGCCGTCTCCGGTCCAGTAGCTGGAAATCGGCTCGTTCACGTTCTGCTGTCCGTAGACAAGACGCATGGGATAGTAATCGTTCGACAAAGTGAGAATCTGGTACGAGGTCACTTCGTCGCTTCCGTACAGGGCGATATGCCTTCCTATATCGTCATGGTCCGGAAGGTAGGAATATATGGTGGCGAGATACTTTCTCGCTTCGAGTTCGTTTGCAAAGGCGTTGTCTATCGTCGCGACATTGTCAGGAATGACATCCAAAAAATTGCAGGACGACATGAGGCAGACGCCTGCCAGTATAGTCGGAATAATTCTTTTTCTCATGATCAACCCTTGTTAGAAATTAAACTGAACACCGATGTTGTAGGTCCTCTGAAGCGGATAGTTGAAGCCGTCTCCTCCCATCTCCACGTCCCAGAGGTCGAAACCGCTTATGTTGAAGAGATTGGTTCCGCTGAGATATATTCTTATCGAATCGAAGAAAGCCTTGTTCTTGTCGTCTCTGAAGGTATATCCGAGTTCTACGGACTTCAGACGCAGGAAAGCTCCGTTGCGCATGAACCATGAACTCGTCCTGGTGTTGTTGTCGTTCTTTTCCAAACTCATCCTCGGCCACAGGGCATAGATGTTCCTGTTCTGCTCGTCCCAATGGTCGTCGGCATATGCCTTGAGCAGAGGCTGGTCGTTGTAGAACGGAGCAGTGTTTTCCGCCGAAATCCAGAAAGACGACCGTGCCGAGCCCTGGAAGAAGGCCGAAAAGTCGAAGCCTTTGTTTCCGAAAGAGAAACCGAATCCGTAGACTATCTCAGGGGTAGTAGGATGGCCGAGGGGCACCTCGTCCAATTCGGTGATCTGTCCGTCATTGTTCACATCCACATACTTGATGTCTCCCGGACCGTAGTCGCCGAAAGTCTGCGTCGGAGAATTGGCCACGTCCGCCTCGTCGATGAACAGCCTCTCGGCAATCAGACCGTAAGTCTGGTTCAGAGACTGTCCTATTTTCGACTTGTATTTCTCGGCATACTGCGGCTCCTCGTATTCGAGATATTCGCTGCGGGCAAAGGTAAAGTTGGCGCGGCCCTGCACCCACCAGCCGTTGGCGAATGCCTTGTTCACGTCGATAGACCCGTCCACACCGTAGCTCTGCGCCTTGCCGACATTGGCCTTAGGCCTGTCCTGAAGACCCATGCTCGACGGGATATCCGCACGTTCCATCAGGATGTTGTCTCTTTTCTCCTTGAACCAGTCGGCCTCTATCTTGATGCAGTCGAACAGACTCATTTCGAAGCCCAAGTTCAGTTTGTAGGCCCTTTCCCATGTAATGTCCGGATTCGCAAAGCGGGTCACATCCACTCCCCATGTTCCGTATTCCATGTCTTCTCCCCACCAGTAGCCTTTCTCGCTGTCGTTCATGTTTACGTTAGACAAATAGAAGAATCTGTCCTCGTCGTATCCGATGGCGTCATTTCCGATGACACCGTAGCTTCCCTTGATTTTAAAGAAGTCCACTACGCGTTCCGCGTCTTCCCAGAATTTCTCCTTGGAAACAATCCACGCCAGTCCGACTGCAGGGAAGAAGCCGTAGCGTTCTTTCTGGTGGAAACGTTCGGAGCCGTTGTATCCGAAGTTGAACTCGGCGAGATATCTCTCTAAGAAACCGTATGTAAAACGTCCGGAAAGACCCTGGTTGCGGTAAGGCAGAGATTTCTGGAGGCTTCCGGAGTTGGCCTTGATCTGGTTGCTCTGCTGATAGACGAGCATGGCGCCCACGGTGTGCTTGCCGAAAACCCTGTTGTACTCTACGGCCGCTTCTATGTAGGTCTTGTAGGTGATGTCCTTGCTGTCCTCCTTGTAGTTCAGATACTCGGTAGGGACATTGTCTTCTCCCGAAGCATTTTCGTTGAGAAGCATCAGGGTATACTGTCCCGTCACAGGGTCGGTGGAGCCTATGTTATAGTAGTACGGGTTGTATTTACGGGATACCGAGTAGTATGAATACCTGTTCGTGTTGAACAATGCCCTGGCCTTGAGGCCTTTCGTGATGAAGTCGAAATTCTGTTTCAGCTCGAGGGATATGTCCATGGTGGAGCGGCCGTAGTCCTTGTATCCCCTGACCATCTCGGCATACGGGTTCTTGTAGTCGGCAGAGTCTCCGCCAGAGCCCCGGGACGCATTTCCGAAAAGGATGTGGTTTGCCTTAGGAAGCAGTTCCGAAGGATAGTAGGCCGGGAAGAGGACAGGGTTGGCCTGCATGATCAGCTTGTACATGTCGTTACCGCTGGTCAGAGGTCCGCGGTAGTCGTCGAAGGTACCCGACATCCTGACTATGGCTTCGGTGGACTTGGTCAGATTTATATTGACGTTCGACCTCACCTGGTAGGTCTTGAGGTTGATGTTGCTGTTGAAGTTGTTCCTTTTGTCCATGCGGAGGTTTCCGTTGTCCTGGTTGAACGTGGCTGCTACATAGAATCTCGCTATGTTGCCGCCTCCGCTGATGTTGATGTTGGCACGCTGGTTCGGCGTCATCTTCTTCATCAGCATGGACATCCAGTCATTGGCCGGATACCTTATCGGATCAGTGCCTTTTGCCGTCTGGTCTATCTTCTCCTGAGAGTACTCGAGAGGAGCAAGAGGGTTTCTCGTCCTGGCAGCCTCGTTCGCGAGCTGCATGAACGTCACCGGATCGGCAAGCTGGATATCTTTCGTGTTCATGGAGAATGAATTTTCCAAGCGGAGGGACACCTTGGTCTTTCCGACCTCACCGCTCTTGGTCTGCACCTGGATCACACCGTTCGCACCACGGGCACCGTAGAGCGCGGTAGCTGTCGCATCTTTCAGGATGGAGAATGCGGCGATGTCGTCAGGCTGGAGACGGGAAAGGTCCGTGGTCGTACTTTCGATACCGTCGATGAGGATGAGAGGGTCTTTCTTGTAGCCGAACGTGGTGACACCCCTGATGAAGAAGCTGACATCATCGGCACCCGGCTCACCGGTACGCTGGTATGCTATCACGCCGGATACACGACCTGCCAAAGCAGTGGTAAGGTTGCTCGAAGGCACTTTCAGTTCTTTAGGAGAAATAGTCTCTACGGAAGACACCATGCTCTCTTTCCTCTGGGTACCGAAAGCCACCACCACCGCATCATCGATGGTACTGGCAGAGAGTTCTACATTGAAAAGCTGGTCCTTTTCACTCGTGACGGTGTACTCGACCGTCCCCATACCCACGTAACTCGCTTCGAGGATACTGTTTACCGGGACATTGTTCAATACGTAGTTTCCGTCGATGTCGGTGATGGCACCGATAGTACTGCCTTTTACAAGGACGGCAGCACCGATGACAGGCTCTCCGCTCGCATCGGTGACCCGTCCGTGTACAGTTACATTGTTGGTTTGCGTCTGTTCCGTCTGTTCCGTCTGATCCGGAACTCCGGCGCCGCTTTCGGAAGCGAACGCCGCCGGCACTGTCAGAGCGAAGGACGCCGCGGTACAGAAAGCGGCCATCCGCACTTTCCTGCCGGAAAATGGTGTTTTAGTCGTTATTCTCATATCGTCAAGTGGTTTGAGATGTTATTCGTAAACGATGGTCTTCGTGAAATGAATATTGTCCGATGAACTTCCTACCTGTATTTCGAATTCGCCCGGTTCGATGACCCTGTGAAGCCTTTCGTTCACAAGCGACAGCTCCTCGAGAGGCACGCGGAGGGTCACGGTGACCTTTTCTCCCGCCTTGATATCTACCTTGTCGAAGGCCTTGAGCTGTTTTATCGGAGTGGCGACAGAACTGTATTTGTCATTTATGTAGAGCTGGACAGTCTCTTTTCCGTCACGGTCGCCGCAGTTTTCCACATCCACTTCGACGGTGATGCAGTCATCTCCGGCATTGTACCTGTCTTTCGCGATTCTCATGTCGGTGTATTTGAACTCCGTATAGCTGAGCCCGTAGCCGAAGTTCCAGATGGCATAAGGTTTTTCGAAGATGTAGTGTCCTGCAGGCTCTTCGTACGAACCGCCGCGGTCGAAGATCTGCTCCCTGTCCGTCTTGTAGTAATTATAGTAGCACGGCGTATTTCCGGTGCTTCTCGGGAAAGAGACATTCAGTCTGCCGGACGGGTTGACATTGCCCACGAGGATGTCGGCAGCCGAATTGCCCTGCTGCTCGCCGGCATACCATTGCACGAGAAGTGCATCCGCATTTTCCTTTACCCACGGCATGGCCAACGGCTTGCCCGCGATAAATACCACTACCATAGGTTTTCCTGTGGCCTTGACCGCTTTCAGAAGGTCCAGCTGACGGCCCGGAAGTTCGAGCGAGGACAGGTCGAAGCCTTCTCCCGCCGTGGATTTGCGAGGTCCGCGTCCGAGATACGTACTGCGCGTACCGACCGCTACGATGGCGATATCGCTTTCCTTTACAAGGTCCACCGCCTCGGCGATGCCGTCTCCGTTCTGGCTCCACCAGTCGCAGCCGTCAGCCTGTTTCACAGTGATGTCATCTCCGACGACGTTGCACAGTCCCTGATAAAGGGTCACGCCTTCCTTGGTGTCGGGTCTTACCCAGCTGTAGTCGCCGTAAACGGTCTGATTGCTCTGAGGTCCTACCACCGCTATGGATTTGTATTTGGTGAGGTCGAGCGGGAGGATACCGTTGTTCTGGAGCAGGATGGCGCTTTCATCTGCCACTTCCTTGGCAATGGCTATATGCTCTGCACTTCTGACGACCTTTTTCACTTTCTTCACATCCGGCTCAGGCTCGTCGAAAAGGCCGAGGGCGAATTTCACATACAGGATTCTCCTCACTGCCGTGTCGATGTACGCCTCGTCGAGAATACCGTCCTGCACCTGTTTTTCGAGGGTCTGATATGTCCAGTCGACGTTCAGGTCCACACCTGCTATCAGAGATACCCTGGCTGCATCCTCGCTCGTCGGCACGGCGAAGTGGAAAGTCTTGACCCTGTCCACAGAGCCCCAGTCGGAATAGACATAGCCGCGGAAGCCGAGTTCGCCTCTCAATATGTCGGTCATGAAATAGCGCGACCCCGAGACAGGTATCCCGTCGTAGGCGCTGTAGCAGCTCATAACCGCGAGCGGGTCGGTAGCTTCGATCACCTTGTCGAACGGATATAGGTAGAGATTTCTCAGTTCGCGTTCGCCTCCGCTGACATGGGCGCAGTTCAGCCCGCCGGTAGGCGTGCCGTGCGCTACGAAATGTTTCGGCATGCAGGAGATGCGGTGGTTTTTCTGATATCCGTTCACGAAGCCGATTCCCATCTGCGCCACCAAGTAAGGGTCCTCGCCGAAGGTCTCTTCGACACGGCCCCAGCGGAGTTCGCGCGCGACTTCGAGCACAGGAGACAGAATCTGATGAAGTCCCATGGCAGCAGCCTCTGCTCCGGCCGCGTCAGTCATTTTTTCTATGAGTTCAGGATTGAACGTACTTCCCTGCGCTATGGAATGCGGGAAGAGGGTCGAGCCGTCCTGAAGAACGCCCTGGATACCCTCGACGCAGGTGAGTACCGGGATGCCGAGTCTGGTACTGTCGGACATGTACTGCTGAATGTCCCTTAATATTATGGCGCACTCCTCGGCGTTGTGCCCCATCTCATGAATGGTACCTACGCTTTCACCGTTGAATCTGGAAGGAATCTCTACCCCCCCGTCCGGCTTCCCGGTTCTGCAGCTGAAGGACTTTCTCATGCAGGGTCATGCGTCCGAGAAGGTCTTCCACCCTTTTTTCGATGGGTGCGTTCCTGTCTTTGTAAAGCGGTTTTTCTTCCGCCGAAGATACTGTCACCGTTGCGGTGCAGAAAAGGCAGCATAGTGCCGATGCAAAAAGTATTTTTCTCATTGCCGATAATTTGATGTTATTAGTTTCTTTTTCGTATCGGCAAAATTACCGCATCGGCACAACAAAAAATACAAATTTTGAGACAAAAAAGGAAAAATTTGAGACAATTCAGAGGTTTCACGGAAACGGAGAGCAGATTTTTTCATTTTTCTCCGACGACCTGTTCAGAATGTTTCAAAATTGTTGTTTTTTGTCTCAAATGTTATATTTTTTCCAAATTGTACAGTCTAACTTTGTTCTCAACAAAAAATAAAATTCTGATTACCGACAATAAATTCAGCAATCTATGAAAAAACCATTTTCGTTATTATCCTTAATATTAATAGGTATCATCTTGGCATCAGCCGGCTGTACTTCCGACGATTTTTATCTGGAATCGGCACTCGAATCTGCCGGCTCGAACCGCAGCGAACTCGAAAAAGTTCTCGAGCACTATTCCGGGAATCCTGCCGACAGCCTGAAATACAAGGCGGCCCGGTATCTGATAGAGAACATGCCGCATCATTATTCGTATGCCGATACAGCCTTGCTGAACAAGTATTATGACGAAGTCGATTCGCTGATGATTTATGCCAAGGGAAAACCGTATGCTATCGTAGACAGCCTGTACGATGAAGTCACGCAAAAATATGCCGGACTCAATCCTCCGTTTGTCGCGGATATCACTGTCATGGATGCCGATTATCTGATCGAAAACATAGAAGAGGCTTTTTCCGTCTGGGGTAAGGACACATGGTCGGAACATTTGGATTTCGACGGATTCTGCGAGTTCATACTGCCTTATAAAGTAGAGGACGGTCAGACTTTGGACAACTGGCGGGAGTTCTGCAAAGATAAATACAATGAATCTCTGTCCGATCACGGCAGATGTGCCGTATTCATAAACAATCCGTATGTGGCATGCAATACGGTAAATGAAAATCTGCGCAAGGACATAAGTCCGGTAATAAACGGAGAATATATATTGCCGATAAGGAGAATAAGTACATTGTCTCGGATTGCCTGGGGCTCCTGTGAGGACTATTCGCTTATGGCCCAGGCTGTCATGATGGCAAAAGGGATTCCATGTGCCATAGATTTCACTCCGCAGTGGCCTTTCAGAAGTTTGGGTCATACGTGGAATGTTCTGAAAGAAAGGACGGGGCATCTGACCGTGTTCGAGGGTGCCGGGCAGCCTGTCGGCATGCCGCACAAGAAAGACCACAAGATGGCGAAAGTCTACAGGAGAAGCTACGCCATCGACAGAATGATCGAGGATCAGTTAAAGCATGAAAAATATGTTCCGCAGACTTTCGCGACCCCGTTTATCAAGGATGTCACGGACGAATACATAGAAACCGTAGAACTGAAACTGAAGCCTGATGTGCGGACTGAGCACAGATATGCCTATCTCGCACTTTTCGACAATTTCGGATGGAAGCCTGTCGCTATCGGGAAACTGTCACGGAACAGAATGACGTTCGACAAGATTGGCAAGGACGCAGTTTATCTCCCCGTTGTTTGGGAGAAATCAGGAGACAAAGCTATTCATG
>CALUSD010000106.1 GCA_944323295.1 uncultured Bacteroidales bacterium
CGAATATCAACGTCGGTCATTTCATCCTGAAAGACATAGGAAAGTGCCGCCTTTATGTCAATAAAAAATATCCGCCGTATGTACATATTGTCACCAACGGCGGAGAACACATTGTTTTCAATACAAAGGATCCGAAAAACACGGAAATCCTTTTCGATTCGATTTCAAAATCGACATCGCTCTCGAAAGGGTAGTAATCTGACTTTAAATACTCGTGAAACAGAGGCAGCGGGTGTTCTATTCCAGGAATTTCGGCTTTGTTGGCGATAATGTCTTCAAGTGAGTGCGGCGGCATTTGCACCATCATAGTGCAAAATTCTGAAATTTTTGCACTATGATGGTGCAATGCGGATATCTGGGACCAGTCAGTCTTTGAGGCATCCGATGGGAACAACGCAAACGCCGTCTGTCCGGCGAAATGCGTAGTTGCCCGTAGCTGTAAGAATCATCATAAATGAAGGCTCTTTCATTTTTGTAGTATCGATTTTTGCAGACAGAGTTTTCAGTGTCTTTGCGCCTTCTTCTATAAGATAGTCACCTCCCAATTTTATTTCTACAAGACCATATTTCCCGTTACGGAGATGGACTACGGCATCGCACTCCAGTCCATCCTTGTCTCTGTAATGGTATACGGAGCCGCCGAGACTTTCCGAATAAATCCTTAAATCACGAACACACAGACACTCGAAAAGCAATCCGAAAGTGTTGAGGTCCGCTATAAGGTCATCCGGTCCTATGCCAAGTGCGGCAACAGCTATGGAAGGATCTGTAAAATATCGCGTATCGCTCGTTCGAATGGCTGTTTTTGAGCGGATATTCGGGTTCCATGCGGGCATGTCTTCTATGACAAAGATTTTTTTCAAGGCATTGATATAGGAGTATACTGTTCTGTCATCCAATGATGAGTGATCGTTGCTGCTCATATCTTTGCATATCTGGCTCAATGAGGCTTGTGTTCCCTGATGTCTGGCATATGACCGCAAGAGTAATTTTACACGTTCCGGATTGCGCCCTACTTCATCTGCTTTCTGGATATCGGTGTTGACCACGGCATCATAGTAGTCATAAGCACGTCCTAATGATGTCTTTTTACTCTGGAATATCGACCTTGGCCAGCCTCCTCTGCATGTCAGAAATGCAATATCATTTATATTATGTGGATTTATGCCTGCGATTTGGCTGTTTTTATTGAATAAGTGACCAAGACTTATTTCTCCGCTGGAGTTGCCTGATTCCCATAGACTCATAGTCCGCATTTTGAGTCTGGCAATTCGGCCTGTTCCTGTGTGTAATATCGTTTTTTGTGCTTCACTGTCAAGGGGAACGGCAGAGCCGGTTAAAATGAACTGTCCGTCTCCGTCTCTGTGATCGACTGAGAAACGAACCGCGTCCCATAATTGCGGAGCCAGCTGCCATTCATCGATAAGACGCGGAACTTGACCGGTCAACAGAATTTCCGGATTTATGCTTGCGGCTTGCAAATTCTGCTCCCGGTCACGAGGATTGTCCATATATAGAACGCTGTTTGCCTGTTGTTCCGCTGTTGTTGTTTTTCCGCACCATTTGGGGCCTTCAATCAGAACGGCTCCCATTCCTTCGAGTTTTTCTTGCAGTAAATGATCCGCTATTCGAGGCTGATATTTTTCCATTGTATATCTTTTATTTTCAACCGTAAAGATATGTATAATCTTTAATTTTTAGTCAAAATGGCGGAAAATTTTTAGTCAAAATGGTGGAAAATTTTTAGTCAAAATGGCGGAATTGTTCCCTGCAGAAAAGTGGACACGGTAAAAATTGCCCGGACTCTGGGCAATTTTTATAACTCTTTGAATGAAACCGCGAATCCGCCGCCTGGCACAGCCGTCACGGATATGACATCGGAAGATGTGACAGTTTCGGTAAGTATATCGTATGCCTGAGGATTCGAATAGCAGTCGGCATCGGGAGCATCCTTGTAGATGGTGGCCTCGTATGTCTTGCCCTGCTCCAGGAAATCGAGTTTCACATCGAACACCCTGCTGTTTTCATCGGTGACTCCGCCCAAAAACCATTGGCCCGAGCCTTTGGCTTTCCTGGCTATCACTAAATAGTCGCCCGGCTCCGCATCTATATACCGGCTTTCGGACCAGTCCACGGCCACATCCCTGATGAACTGGAACGCATCCATGTACTTTTCATAATGCTCCGGCATGTCTGCTGCCATCTGAAGCGGAGAATACATGGTCACGTACAGGGCCAGCTGGTTGGCAATGGTGGCGTTGACCTTGGACTTGTTGTTCGTGAAAGTGCTCAGATCCATCACGAAAATTCCCGGAGTGTAGTCCATCGGGCCTCCGTTCAGCCGCGTGAATGGCAGGATAGTCACATGTTTCGGGGTGGTGCCGCCGAATGCCTGGTATTCCGTGCCGCGAGCCGATTCGTTGCCTATCAGATTCGGGTATGTCCTGCACAGGCCGGTCGGTCGCACAGCCTCATGCGCATTCACCATGATGTGATGCCGGGCAGCTTCCGTGACTGCATACAGATAGTGGTTTACCATCCATTGTCCGTAATGATGTTCGCCCCGAGGCAGGATGTCACCGACATATCCTGACTTCACGGCATCGTAGCCGTATTTGTCCATCAGGGAGTAGGCTTTTTCCATGTGCCTCTCGTAGTTTCTGACCGAAGACGAGGTCTCATGATGCATGATTAGCCTTATTCCTTTTCGTCACCGTATTTCAGCGAATACTCAGGTTTCCCGTTTCCGTCCATGGTGAATTCCATGGCAAGTTTCCCGTCAGGAGAATGCAGCACCGCCACGCTTTCCCTTTCAGACTGTCCGCCGCATCCGCAGAGCATCACAGCCACGGCAGGAAGCATGATAAGATTTTTGATTTCCATAAGAATCTTTATAAAATGTTTGATTTCAGACAAAGATAAAACGGTCAATAGCTGTTCCAGGAAGAAATCTCCTCAATCGGTTTTCTGACCTTTTTGCGGATGTCGCAGTCCGGATGACCCAGGGTTATGAGCAGGGGGATTCTTTTTCCTTTCGGAACGCCGAGCAGGCGTGCGACCTTTTTTTCATCGAACCAGCCGAGGATACAGGTGCCGAGTCCCTCTTCTGCAGCCTGAAGACAGAAATGTTCTACTGCGATGCCGAGGTCGAGCATGCAGTAGTCCTTGTTTTTCAGCATGCTGCCGACTTTGGCCGTGAAATTCATTTTCTCGAGGACTACAGCCACGATGACAGGCACTCCGGCGGCGAAACCGTTCATCCCCAAACCGGCTGCCGCTTCGCCCATTATCCTGATTTTTTCCCTGTCATCCACCACGACGAAATGCCATGGCTGCGAATTGCAGGCTGACGGAGCGAGACGCGCGGCTTCGAGACATTTGTCTATCAGATTTTTATCGACGTTATCCGGCAGATATTTCCTCGTACTCTGCCGATTCAATACAAGTTCCTGAAAATTCATGATTTGGAAACAATTTTTAAATTCTTGAAAATTCCCGGTAAGAGAAATTTCCTTTCGAAAATACTTTATAAAATCGATATTAAAAAATTTTATATCAGCAAAATCCGCAAAACCGCAGGACGGGGAATTATGAAATTAAAAAAACTTGAGTATTTTTGCAGCCGCTTTCGGTCCCGTAATGTTCTGGAAGCCGGGTGTGCTTGGTAACCACCCGTATATCAAAACAAGAGAGTATGGAACAAAACACTGTAGACAGACGCGCATTGTCCGTGTCATTCATGTTGATGGCTATCGTATTCAACGTATGTCTGATAGCTTCGAACCTGTTCGAGACCAAACTTTTCATGGTCGGGAACATCGCATTGACGGGAGGCGTCATCATTTTCCCCGTATCCTATATTATCAATGACTGTTTAGTCGAGGTCTACGGCTACCGAAAGGCGAGACTCGTGATCTGGACCGGTTTCGTGATGAATTTCTTCGTCGTAGCAGCCGCACAAATAGTCAGGATGCTGCCGGCGGCACCGTTCTGGGACGGAGGCCCTCATTTCGATTACGTATTTGCCATGGCACCCCGTGTCACCCTCGCTTCCATGCTGGCCTTCCTTTGCGGCTCGACAGTCAACGCATGGATCATGAGCCGGATGAAGGTCGCATCTCGGGGCAGACGTTTCTCCCTCAGAGCCGTCGTCTCGTCGATAGGCGGAGAAACGGTAGATTCTCTGATATTCTTCCCGATAGCGTTTTTCGGACTGGCCGTGAAAGAAATGATAGTCCTGATGATCACACAGATAGTGCTTAAAACACTGTATGAAATCATCATTCTGCCTGTGACCAACATTGTAGTACGCAGACTGAAGAAGTTCGAAAATCTCGATACCTTTGACGATAGAATATCTTACAATCCGTTCAGAATCTTCGATATATGATAAACAGAAGCAAAGCCTTGGCCGTTTTCAGCGGCGGTCAGGACTCCACTACCTGCCTGTATTGGGCCTTGAAACACTTCGATGAAGTGCATACCATCACTTTTTCTTACGGCCAGAAGCACAGTCTTGAAATAGAAGTTGCGCGGAAAATCGCTGAAAAGGCCGGAGTGGATTTTCATCTTGTAGACATTGCTCCGATAGCGGCTATAGGGAAAAATTCTCTGACCGATGCTGCTGTCGCAATGGATTCGGAAAAGCCTGCAGGGTGCTGGCCGAACACTTTCGTGCCCGGCCGCAATATGTTTTTCCTGAGCATAGCGGCAGTATATGCACGCGAAAATGGAATTTTCGACCTTGTCACGGGAGTGTCGCAGACTGATTTCAGCGGTTATCCGGACTGCAGGGATTCGTTCATCCGGTCTTTGAATGTCACGCTGAATCTTGCGATGGAAGAGCAGTTCGTCATCCATACTCCGCTGATGTGGTTAGACAAGGCGCAGACATGGGCATTGGCCGACAGGCTCGGGATATTCGACATGGTCCGGAACGAGACGCTTACATGTTACAACGGTGTTCCCGGCGAAGGCTGCGGGCATTGCCCTTCGTGCCGCCTGCGGAACGAAGGGCTGGAAAAATATCTTTCGGACCGGGATTTTTTCCTGCGTTCGGTCGACGGCATCGTCTGAGCGGAGACATTGGTATGACTTACATGAAATTTTGATAATGAACAGAGAAAACGATCATCTGCATTCGTTGGGCAGAAAGACGGAATACAAATCCGACTATGCTCCCGAAGTGCTCGAAACCTTTGAGAACAGGCATCAGGACCATGACTACTGGGTGAAGTTCAACTGTCCTGAATTTACGTCATTGTGTCCGATCACAGGGCAGCCGGATTTTGCCGAAATCGTTATCAGCTACATTCCAGACGTGCGTATGGTGGAGAGCAAAAGTCTGAAACTGTACCTTTTCAGCTTCCGGAATCACGGGGATTTTCATGAGGACTGCGTCAATATCATAATGAATGACCTCATCCGCCTGATGGACCCGAAATACATCGAAGTGACAGGTCTGTTTACGCCTCGCGGAGGCATTTCCATCCACCCTTACGCCAATTACGGCCGTCCCGGAACAAAGTATGAGAGACTGGCCCGGACCCGTTTCGAGGCACACTGTTAGACGCCGTTTGAATTCTTCATCGCCTCACGCATTGGCCATTGTCAGTACAGACAGCCGAAAAGCCAGAGCGGAATCCTGTGTCCCATGCCGACTTCGATATCATCTACGGCAAGGTAGCTGTCAGGCATGTTTGCGATTTGGTCGAATGTCTTACGGGCTCCTCCGACTTCGAACAGGTATTTTCCGTCCGCCAGGAAATCGCCTTGCTTAGGCATCTGCAGAGTCGCTGCAGCGTCTAACTGGTTGGCGAAAAACGTTTCCCGCATGGTTCCTTTGGAGACGGAATTCCCCAGCGCATTCATCAGATTCGTATTATCGAGGTATATCTTTTTCGGCCCCACCAAGTGCTTGTAGTCTTTGACTTTTTCCGTAAGCAAGTGCAGCAATGCGGCTTTGTCTAACCAGTAAAGCATTTTCAGTGTCTGATCCCGGGTGGATTCCAAGACAGATGCCAGTTTGTTGATATTCGGCTCTAACGGCACATTTTCGGCTATCACCATAAGCAGTTTCTTGATTTTCTGCCGGGTCGCATACGTTATCGTCTCTTCTACGGCCACGATATCGCTGTCGATAACCAGTTGTGTCACTTCTCCTATCCGCATCAGATAGTCTTTCCCGGCTTCCTTGTAGTAAGGATAGTAACCGCCGTTGAGATATTTTTCGAAATATTTCAACACTTTTATCTGTGATGTCACGGTCATTGCATAGTCTGTGTGCTGTTGGAGCAAGGTGTTGAGTGTCAGTGGCTCCAAGGAAACGATCTTTTCGTATTCCAGATATTCCCTGAAAGAAAGACCGTGCAGAGTGTATAGTGACTGGCGGCGGGTCAGGTCGCTACAGGAGTTGTCTATGGCAAGCATGGCTGACCCTGCGTAGCCTATATGCAGATCAGGATAGTCGTCGTACAGGTTTTTGATAAGGGTGCTCCACTCTTTGTATTTATGCACTTCATCGAAATAAATATGGCTGACTCCGTGAGTATACAGGAATTCGACCAGTTCTTCCAAGGTGTGATTCTGAAACCACAAGTTGTCGAGGGAAACATAGAATACATTGTCCGGCTTGCTGAATGTTTCCTTGATGTGCTGAAGCAGCAGTGTCGTCTTGCCGACACCGCGCGCCCCTTTTATTCCGATCAGTCGTGCATCCCAGTTTATCTGACGGTCGAGATATCGTTTGAATCTCAAGTCTGTTGCCGCCAGTTTCCGGCGGAAAGCGTTCGCTAATGGCTGAATGTCTGAATAGTCCATGTTCATGAATATTTTCGATAGCTTCCGCAAATATATAAAACACTTTTATAAAAGCGAAATTCCTCACATAAAACACTTTTGTAAAAGTGCTTTTTCGTTTGAAGCACACTTCTGCAAAAGTGCTCAAATATCTTAGCCGCCGTTTGAATGACCTTCCCTGAATAGAAATATTCACCGTGTATTTTTGTTATTACAATTATGATTATTATATTTGCAATAATTGCAACTATAATAATATTGTAATACATGAGAAGGCAGGCATTCCATAACCCGTTTGTGGTAGGAAAATATATTTCGGACGAATATTTCTGCGACAGGAAAAAGGAGACGGACACGTTGCTCAAAAATATCCGGAACGGACGTAATGTGGCATTGATTTCCCCACGCCGTATGGGAAAGACAGGTCTTATTTATCACACATTTTCCAGGCCGGAAATCCGGAAGGACTTCCACGTTTTTTTTGTAGACATTTATTCTACATCTTCATTGGCGGAATTCGCCTATCTGTTCGGTAAATCCGTGTATGACGAACTGAAGCCGCGGAAAAAAGTATTGCAGGAAAAGTTTTTCCGGATAATACAGTCTTTACGCGCCGGTTTCAGTTTGGATCCTGTTACAGGGGAGCCGAAATTTGAAATCGGGATAGGGGAAATAGTTGCCCCTCAGGTTACATTGGCGGAGATTTTTGAGTATCTTGAAGCGGCAGACAAACCTTGTGTAGTGGCGATAGATGAATTCCAGCAGATAGGAACATACGGGGAAAAGAATATCGAGGCACTGCTGAGATCCGAGATTCAGAAATGCAAGAATACTGTGTTTGTATTTTCCGGAAGCAAGAGACATCTGATGAACAATATGTTCAATTCTTCTTCGAGACCGTTTTATCAAAGTGCCATATCTATGGGCCTTGGACCGATTCCATTGGATATATATGAGGATTTTGCTTCAAGTATGTTTGAAAGGTACGGACGGCATATTGATGCAGGAGTTACTGAACGTGTTTACAGGAATTATGATGGATGCACGTGGTTTGTACAGATGATGATGAACGAACTGTTTACCCTGACAGAAGAAGGTGGAAACTGTACGGAAGATAAGATTCCCATAGCGGAACATAATGTGATTTCAGTCCAGGAAGACAGCTTCAAAGATTTGCTTTCGAGACTGGCGCCGAAGCAGAAGATGCTGCTTCAGGCAGTGGCCAGAGAAAAGGACGCAAAAGGCATCACATCAGCGGAGTTCGTTAATAAGTACAGGCTCTCATCGGCAAGTTCGGTACAGGCAGCAGCCAAGTCTCTGTTGAAGAATGATATGCTGACTCATACCGATGATTCATACAGGGTATATGACTATTTCTTTGCAAAATGGCTCAGAGAAAATTTCTGAAGTTAATTTTCGGAATCCTGGAAAAGATTGGTTAGAGCTATAAAGTCTTCGACGCCGAGTTTTTCGGGACGCAGGTCGAATATGCCTGCGGAAAGGAATTCCGCCAATTTTTCACTGCTCCATCCGTTTCTCTCGGCCATTGCCGCGGCAAGCGGCTTCAATGAATTTCTGAGAGTCTTTCTGCGCTGGTTGAAACTTGTCTTTACGATGGTTTTGAACAGGCTTTCATCGCAGCCGAGAGATTTTCTGTCATTGCGCCGGAGGCGTATCACGGCCGATTTTACTTTCGGGGGAGGGTTGAATGCGCCTTCGCCGACGGTAAACAGATATTCTATGTCATACCATGCCTGCAGAAGCACTGACAGGATGCCGTAGGTTTTTGTTCCGGGTTTCTCCGCTATCCTCTCGGCGACTTCCTTCTGGATCATGCAGACCACCTGCGGAATCCGGTCCTTGTGGTCGAGAATCTTGAAGAAAATCTGTGAGGAAATGTTGTAAGGGAAGTTCCCGATGACGCAGAAATCCTGCCTGAAAAAGCGGCTCAGGTCGAGTTTCAGAAAGTCAGCCTGAATCAGGGCTCCGTTCGCCTTTGGAAAGTTCATCAGCAGATAATCCACTGATTCACTGTCTATTTCCACCATTTTCAGGGAAATGTCTTCGCGTTCTAAAAGATATTGCGACAGCACCCCCATCCCGGGCCCTATTTCGAGTACGTCGCTCGGGTTTTCCAGTGTCGCTCCGTCCGGCTGCAGACTGTCGGCTATCCGTCGTGCTGCCGACAGGTCTGTCAGAAAGTGTTGTCCCAATGCTTTTTTCGGTCTTACCTGCATGTCGTTATTTTTCAATGGGAGCAAAAATAGAAAATTTTATTTTTTATCTTTGCAAATCAGACCGTTGTTTTTTGAAATGCGATTCTACGAGGAAATATATTTGAACCGTAAATATAAATAATAAATTCAATGCAAAAAAACATTCTATCATTGCTCTCGCATTCCTGCTTCTGATTTCAGGGGGGGGGGTATTCTTTAAGCGCCGTTAATTTAACTCAACCGGATTCTCTTGCTGTCCGCCATTCAGAGGCGGACAATTCCAATGTCTCTGAAAATGAAGCCTGTTTCGATCTGGCTGTCCGTGCAAATCTGCTCAGATGGGTCACGCTGACGCCTGATTTGGGTCTTGAGTGGCGTATTTCTCCGAGTGTCGGAATTTTGGTAAACGGCACATGGACGTCATGGTCATGGAAAGACGCAGACCGCCGCTATGCCTTGTGGGAAGTGGCTCCCGAGGTGCGCTGGTATCTCGGCGATGCGAAATGCTGGCATGTCGGCGCCATGTACAAGGCCGGAAAATATCGAGATATCCGGCCATGTCGCTTCTGTCGCTGCGGTTTCAGGCTATCCGGCCGGAAGCGGCGCATTTGTCAGCGCTTCTCCCGGCATGTTGCTGGCAGGTGCGGAAGAAGTGACGATAGAGCCGGATACCGACCATGTTCTGACCGTCAGGATGCAGAGGCAGGTCCGGGAACTGGTCCTTTTCATAAAGCCTGCCGGAAGTTCGACGGACAGGATAGAATCTGTCGAAGGATACATGAGCGGTGCTGCTGGTACTCTGGATTTCGCTGCCGGCATCTATGGCGCCGCATCGAATGTGCCGGTGCAATTCACGAAAATTACCGAAGGTGAGGACAGCGGGGTATGGACGGCGGCTATCGGGCTTCTCGGGGTTGTCGGAGACAGCCAGAAACTTTATCTTACCATAACCTACACCGACGGAAATCCGGCGGATACCGGTCTTGAGTATGATATTACTGAAGATTTGAAGGGTTTCAACGAAGATAAATCGGAGCCTCTCGTCCTTGACTGTATTTCGGTGGACACTCCGGTCGAAGCTGTTACGGGAATAAGAGCAACGGCAGCCGGTGCCACATGGACCGACGGCGAATTTGTCGGACTTGCAACCGATGATGATGCGGCTGTATACGAATTGTCGAACGGCAGCTTGGTACCGGCGGATCCGTATAATCCGCTGCGATGGCCGTCGAAAACTTCTCCGGTTTCTGTTGTCGGATGGTATGTTTACGGCATGTCTGAGGAATATGCAGGATCCCGGCCGGAGATATTCACCGTGCAGACAGACCAAAGTACTGAAGAAGGGGCCAAGGGAAGTGATTTCATGTATGCTTCGGGTACGATTTCTTACAATGGTGCCAATGAGCTCTCTTTCAGTCACAGTCTGACAAAACTGAGAGTGAATGTTACTTACAAGGACGGGGCGGAAGGTGTTTTCGACTGGAAGTATCCGTTCCTCATAGATGGAAAAATCGCAGCCGACGGCTCTGTTACGGCTGATGAAAACGGGACTGCCTCTCCTGTCGTTCCTTCCATACGTTCTACGCCGTATGACGGCTGTGACGAGACATTCGAGTTCATGCTTCCTGTGCAGTTCGTGAAAGGCGGAGAATTGCTTGCAACATTTTCCCCGAATGCAGGAGGCGGGCCTGCAGAGTTGAAATTGCCGGCTTCCGGCATCCAGCTGAAAGTCGGAGTAGCTATGGCCATCGATATCGTGGTGTCGCCGCTCAGCATTTCCATCAACGGCAATATTTCCTGGGGAGAGGGTGGCAGCGGCAGCGGAAGTGTCGTTCTTCCTTGACGGGGAATCCATGTTTTTCATTCAAGCAGTTTAAAATGCTGCGAATAATTATTATTTTTGCAGGTTATGCGGTCAGAGACGCCGGTATTGTCCGGCCCGGCCGGACAACATGAAGACAAAAATAATAGTTAACATATGTACAGAACACATACTTGCGGAGAACTCCGCATTTCCGACGCCGGTAAGACGGTGACGCTGGCCGGCTGGGTGCAGAAATCCAGGAAACTCGGCGGAATGACTTTCATAGACCTGAGGGACAGGTACGGAATCACGCAGTTGGTCGTGGATGCCGCCGCAGATGAAAAACTGATAGAAACAGCGACTTCTCTCGGCAGGGAATACGTGATACAGGCTGTCGGTGCTGTGGTCGAAAGGCAGAGCAAGAATCCCAAGATGCCGACCGGTGACATCGAAATAAGCCTGACGGCGATAAATATACTGAACAAGGCTCAGACACCTCCTTTCACCATAGAGGATGAAAGCGACGGCGGAGAGGAGTTGAGGGCGAAATACAGGTATCTCGATCTGCGCAGAAATCCTTTGAAAAAGGCGCTCGAACTCAGACACCGCCTTGCGCATGAGGTCCGCAATTATTTGGACGCCCAGGGCTTTCTCGAGATAGAAACGCCCTATCTGATAAAGTCCACTCCTGAAGGTGCGCGCGATTTCGTGGTGCCTTCGAGGATGAATCCGGGACAGTTCTATGCACTGCCTCAGTCGCCGCAGACTTTCAAGCAGCTGCTGATGGTGGCCGGGTACGACAGATATTTCCAAATAGTCCGCTGTTTCAGGGACGAAGACCTCAGGGCGGACCGGCAGCCGGAGTTTACGCAGATAGACTGCGAGATGTCTTTCGTGGAGAGGGATGATGTCTTAGATGTGTTCGAGGGCATGATGAGGACCTTGTTCAAGAATGTTCTGAATGTGGAGATTCCGAATCCGATTCCGAGGATGAGCTGGTTCGATGCCATGGATTTCTACGGCTCTGACAAACCGGATATCCGTTTCGGTATGAAGATACATGAGATTACGGACAAGGTGAAAGGCTACGGCTTCTCGGTATTCGAGTCGTCGGAATATGTGGGTGCTATCTGCGCGGACGGTCTGGCTTCCTATACCCGCAAACAGATAGATGAGCTGACGGAGTGGGTGAAAAGGCCGCAGGTCGGAGCCAAGGGGTTGGTTTACATAAAGGTCAACGAGGACGGCAGCATCAAGTCGTCGGTGGACAAGTTCTATCCTGCCGAAGTGCTTCAGGGAATCGCCGACGGCATGGGAGCAAAGAAAGGCGACCTGATTTTAGTGCTCTGCGGTCCGAAGAGAAAGACCCAGACCATGTTGGGCGTTCTGCGCATTGAGATGGGAAACCGTCTCGGGCTGAGAGATCCTTTCAATTTCGCGCCGCTCTGGGTGGTGGATTTCCCTCTGTTGGAGTGGGATGACGAGACTGCCCGTTTCTATGCGATGCACCATCCGTTTACGGCCCCGAAACCGGAACATCTTGATCTGTTCTATAGCGATAAAAAGGAAGATTTGGAGAAAGTCTGCGCCAACGCATACGATTTCGTGCTCAACGGGACTGAACTCGGAGGCGGCTCCATCAGGATTCATGATGCCAAGGTCCAGCAGAGAATGTTCGAGGTGCTCGGATTCTCCGATGAGGATGCACAGTACAAGTTCGGCTTCATCATCAATGCTTTCAAGTTCGGAGCTCCGCCTCACGGAGGTCTTGCATTCGGTTTCGACCGGGTTTGCGCATTGTTCGGCGGACAGGAGACCATCAGGGATTATATCGCTTTCCCTAAGAACAACCAGGGCCGCGACGTGATGATAGATTCGCCGTCGTACATCGATCAGACGCAGATGGACGAACTCTTCCTGGCGTCGACCGTTAAAAGGTCCGAAGAATAGGATTCTGTTCTCGAAAGCAGCTCCTGCTGTCGGCAGAGGTTTCGAATGAAAATGATTTCAAAAGGAAATAGAAAATGAAAAGATTTTGCGGTGCAATAACGGTTTTGCTGTCCCTCCTGATGTCGGGACAATGCCTGGCCCAGGAGCAGCAGGAGCCTCCTACAGTCACGGAGATGGCTGCCAATGAAGCTGAAAGGCTCGAAAGACTTTTGGAATTGGAGTATTGGCAGGTCTTTTACGTGGATTCTACCCTGCAGCATGATTTTCAGGCTATGAAAGAGGAATTGGAGGCATTGCAGGCTGCAAAGGTATCGAATTCTTCCATGTATATTGCCGTGCAGGACAAGTGGATGTCTAAAATCGACAGTACGTATATGAAACTGTTTACGGCACAGCAGTGGAAAGCCTACCTGAAGAGCGGGGCTGCCAAGCAGCAGAAAGCCCGTGCCAAGAGAAAGGCTCAGGCCGAAGGTATAGACTGATTTTCAGTCAATAATGGAGAGGGCGCCTCAAAAGGGTAATTCCTGCGTTACGCGTGGAATTTCACCGTTCAGGTCACTTTCTCATAACGATTTTTATTATGGATTTTTTTGAAGTAACAGCGAAAAGGCACAGTGTCAGGAAATTTGCTGACAAGCCTGTGGACAAAGCTCTGATAGACAGGATGATATCGGCCGCGGAGACAGCTCCGTCTTCGAAGAACTGCAAAAGTTCGGCATTTATGGTCATCGAGGACAGGGATACGATAGCTGCAATTTCGGAGATGCGGGACAGGGGCTCTGCTTTCGTGAAGGATGCTCCGGCGGTAATAGTGGTGCTCGGAGACGAGACCAAGACTGATTTGTGGGTGGATAATTGTGCGATTTCCACGACTTTCCTGCAGTTGGCTGCGACGGCTCTCGGTCTCGGAAGCTGTTGGGTGCATGTCAATGCAAGGCCTCGCGTAAGTGCGGATCCTGCATCGGGCACGGCGGAGGAGTATCTTAAAGATTTGCTCGGAGTCAGGGACGGAATGCGGATTCTGTGCGTGGTAGCAGTCGGTTGGCCTGCATGATCCGGAACGAGCCAGCGATTGTCGTCCAGGATGTGTCAGCGACTATCGTCCTGAACGAGCATGCTTTTTGTCATCCGTTGTGTGCCAGCGATATTATCGTCCGTAGCGAGCATGCATTTTGTCATCCGTTGTGTGTCATTGCTATTATCGTCCGTAGTCAAGAATGTTTTATTGCTATCCGGAACGAGTCAGCGATATTATCGTCCGGAGGCAAGTATTGCTTTGTTGTCATCTCGAGCGCAGTCGAGAGATCTGCCCTGACATGAATCGTATTATGATTGTCCTTCAGATTTTGAATTGAAATAAAATAAATATTAAATTTGCGCTGCCTCCGGCAATCATCGACATCATCATTGCCGGAGGCAGCGAAATGAATCAGATATGAAAGAAAAGATCGAAGCACTTCTTGCTGAAATAGAGGCTTTAGCCTG
>CALUSD010000107.1 GCA_944323295.1 uncultured Bacteroidales bacterium
TCTGTTTCTTTTATAGGAAGCGGGAAAAAGTACGGATCGATTCCCGGGAGCAGCGTCACGCCCACCGCAGCAAAAGCCGACTCCACCGTTCCGGTCCTGCGCATATCGTAGAATCTTTCGAACTCGCCCATGAATTCGAATTTCCGCTCCTTGAGGACAGCTTCCCTGAAGTTTTCCTTGGTCAGCCCTGAAGAGATATCCGACAAGCCAGCCCTGCGCCTGATCGTATTGACCATGTCATATGAGCGGGAATCTTCCCCGCCGTCTGCTTCCGCATATATAAGTGCGATATCCGAATATCTTATGACAGGGATAAGCGCGGTATGATTCTGCCCGACATACTCCTCGTCTATATATTTGACAGAGAATGGACCGTGGAAATTGTACACACCGTCCCCGCAGGTATATTCTTTCGGAGGAGTTCCCTGATCGGTAAATGTCGTTCCCGTCAGTTCGCTGATTCTTTTGTCGCCAGGCTCTGCCGACAATATGAACAGCTGATCGTAGCAGAACGAACTGAATCCTTTTCTTGCCTTTTTCTCTCCGAGATCGGTTTTCAGGAGAAGTTCATCTCCGGTTCCGACAGCCGGGGTCCAGTACATGGGCAGCTTGGAAATTTCGAAGTCGTTGCTCGACGTACCGCTGTGATCGAGTGCGATACAGAACACCCTTTCACAGTTCTCCCGCTGCTTGATATCATAAATATTCCAAAGACTCTGAGTTTCGAGAGCGTACGGGGAGTCCGGATCATCTATGACCATCAGTGCGAATTTTTCCGCATTGGCATACGCATCGTTTATGTTCACGAATTCATAGCCCGGCAAATCGCTTTCTCGGCTCGTCGCCATGGTCAGCCATGCTTTCGCAGTCATGGCCCATGCGCCCCATCTGTCGACACGGCCCACACGGCGGACTTTCTGAAGAAGGCCGGACGCCGTTTCCAAGTCGCCAAGAATCTGACCGTACACATCTTCGATGCTCGACAGAGGACATGGTATCTGATCCTGGCTTTCGATAGGCTCGTTACGCAGAGGCACGCTTCCGAACATACGCACGAGATTGAAGTACTGCCATGCACGGATAAAATATGCTTCGCCTATGATATGGTTTTTATATTCCTGATCCATTTCGCACTCCGGGACATAAGCTATCACGTAATTCGACAGGTTGATGGCCAAGTATGCCGACCGGAAGGACCTTTGAAGGAACTGGTTTGTCGACTGAGGCCCGTATTGCCGGGACGTGGTCCCGAGTTCGGCATATTCCTGATCGTTGGACCGTGTATCGGCACCGCACATCACGTCGTCTCCGCAGAATCCTATGGCGTAAATATAGGCCTGCCCGTACGCATCATTCATACCCAAGGTGCCGTACACATTGGCTATCGCGGACTCCGCATCCGCTTCATTCTTGTAAAAGTCAGACTTGGACATTGTCCCGTACAGATCTTCTTCGAGCGAGCAGGACGCTGCCGCAGTCATGACGGCCAGTCCGGCCAAATAACAATATATCTTTTTCATATCCTATCGGCTAAAATGTAAGATTGACCCCTATGGTAAATACCCTTTGTTTCGGATATCCTCCGTAAAATATTCCATTCGCCGCCACTTCCGGATCATATCCGGAGAACTTGGTAACGGTAAACAGGTTTTCTCCTGTCACATAAGCCCTTGCCTTGCTTATAAAGCTGTTCTTGAAACGGTATGTATATCCGAGAGTAGCATAACTGAGTTTTATATACGAGCCGTCTTCTATGAAATAATCCGAGACATACCATACCTTGCCGTTTCTGAGCCGCGGGTATCTCGTATCTGTATTGTCCGGAGTCCATCTCTGGACCTTGGCTTTTGCGGAAGACTGGAGCGCCTTGTTGAATATCTCATTGCCATAGCATCCATTGAAATTCAGCGAAAGGTCGAATCCCTTGTATGCCAAAGATGTATTCAATGAAAACGTGAAATCAGGCTCTGGATTTCCTATTATCACCCTGTCCTCTGCTCCGAGCTTGCCTACGCTGACCGGGTTTCCGTTCTCGTCATATACGTCAGCCACGTTCTTGAATTTCTGCTCGCCAGGTGCTGCCGCAATGCCCGTAAGTCCGAGAGCTTCGCCTTCTTCGGCAGTCTGCATGATGCCATCGTAAAGATAGCCGTAGAATACACCCATAGGCTGGCCGATTTGCAGGATAGAGCATCCTATGCCTCCGAAGTTATCGTCGTTGCTGTCCCGATACTCGAAAGATGCCGCGCCGCCCTGATCATCGAAAAATTCGAGTTTCTTCACGAAATTATGGTTGTGCGCAAAAATGACTCCCATGTCCCAGTGGTAATCCTTGTTGCTGATCAACACTCCGCTCAGAGAAATCTCCCATCCGCGGTTCACGACTTCACCGTTGTTCACCCACATCCTGTCAGAGCCTGTAGACGGTGCCAGCCAGCTTTGCCGGAGCAGATCGACCGTGTACTTGTGATACCAGTCGAATGTGAGCTGCAGCCTGTCGTCGAACATGCCGAAATCGAGGCCGACATTGAACTGGCGGGTAGTCTCCCAGCGAAGGTCCTTGTTTGCAAGCCCTTCCCATATTCTGGTGTAATTCTGTCCCCAGCTCATAATTCCGGGGCCGTAACCGGTTACAAACCCGTTTCCGTTCAAATAATAGTTCGTAGCGTTTCCTATCCTCTCGAGAGTCTGATACGCGGAAATACCCTGGTTGCCGGTCAGACCGTAGCTGACCCTGAATTTGGTTTCCGATATATAATCCCGAAGATTTGCCATGAACGGCTCCTCATGCATTTTCCAGGAAAGCGCCCCGGACGGGAAAAATCCCCATTTGTTGTTGGCTCCGAATTTCGAACAGCCGTCGGCCCTGGCTGTAAACGTCAGCAGCCATTTATTCGCATAAGTATAGTTCACGCGGGCTATCCACGAATTGAGGACACTCTTGGAATACGAGTTGCTGACATCGTAAGTCGTGGCCGAATGGAGATCCTCGTTCTGCAGGACATCGTTGACGAAGCCCATTCCTGTACCAGTAAGAGCCCTCGACTGGGTGATTTCTGCCGTAAAGCCGGCCATCACGCTAAGATCATGCTTCGTTCCGAAAGTATGCGTGTACGTAGCATAAACTTCCGGAAGCACCTTGTCTCCTTCGGAATCCGAAATGGAGCCCACACCGTTGTTCAACTCTCCCGAAGATGTATAAGTCCGAGGCTGATAGCTGTCGGTAGTGCTTTTGGAGCTGTTGTACCCGATTTGCGCCCTGATGACAAGATCTTTGAAAGGCCGGATGTCCATGGATGCCATCCCGTAGAAATCGAAAGACTTGCTTTTATTCAGAACATTGTCGACCAACGCTATCGGATGATAGTAATCCTGAGAATTCAACATAAAGTAATTCCCCTCTTCGTCATATACCGGAAATACCGGAGTCCTGCCGACATTCACATTCGCAGTCTGATGATTGTTGACCTTGTTTATGAACGCATCGACTCCGATGGAAAGCCATTTCGTCACTTTTTGTTTCAGATTGACCCGGGAAGTGATTTTCTGGTAGTCGCTCCCTATCTGGATGCCTGTCTGGTCAAAGTATCCCAACGACACCGAATACTGCGTATCAGCCTTGGAGCCGGAAACCGACAGATTGTAGTCCTGCGTGATTCCGAGCCGGTAAATCTCATCCGCCCAGTCCGTACTGTATTTCCATGTTCCGTCGCGTATCTCCTGCACGGACGGATAATACACTCCGTCATAATAGTCGCCTACATACCGTGGGATGCCGCCTCCGTTTATATAAGACTCATTGTCGAGGGTCGCGTACAAAGCCGGGTCCGTGATGATATCGAACGGTTTTGCAAAAGTAGACAGACCCGTCTTCGAGGAAAAACTGATTTCAGGCCGCCCTTCCCTGCCTTTTTTAGTCGTCACTATGATGACGCCGTTGGCCCCGCGGGATCCGTAAATAGCCGCTGCAGACGCATCTTTCAGCACCTCTATGGACTCCACGTCATCAGGAGATATCGCTTTCAGGTTTCCTGCACTTCCAACAGGAAAACCGTCTACGACATAAAGAGGATCATTGCTTCCATGAATGGAGCTTGTACCTCTGATTCTGATAGTAGCCGATGCTCCCGGCTCGTTCGAACCAGTATACACGGTAAGCCCTGCCGCCTTGCCCCTCAGCATCTGGTCAATGGAATGCGACGGAGCTGCGGAAAGATCTTCCGCCTTGATGCTGGAGACGGAACCTGTCAGGTCCGACTTGCGGACAGCACCGTAACCGATCACCACGGCATCCTCCAAATAATTCATATCCGGTTCCAGAACAATCGTCATTGTTTCGGAAGCCGGAAGTTCCACCTGCCTGTATCCGAGCATGGATGCCACGAGAATATCACCGGACCGGACATCCAGCATGAATCGGCCGTCTGCATCTGTCATTTCTCCTTTCATGGAATCTTTCACTAACACGGCCGCACCTTCTATCGGCTCGCCATTCCCATCGAGGACCGTTCCCCGGACAGTCAGTTCCTGTCCATACAATCCGACAGACAGAAAACAGAGCAACAAAAGAATAATGGGTTTTGTCATACAATGTTGGTTTAATGTTAAAATTATGTGAAGGCAAAGGTATGGACAATACGTATTTTTTACTAAGTATTTTATGTCAATATATGATACTTTTTTGAAGCAATAATACAATTTCAATTAACAATCGCCAGATATTTCATATAATTATTTAAAATACAATGCAATATATATTCAACAATTATGATATTATTTTGAAATAAATTTCATATATTTGTGCAACTTTTATATCAATCATTGAAAAATGAAAGAAATCATAAGAGAAATCACCCCGTTGAACGAAGAAGATCTTTTCATCGTTCTGAATACCAAGAAAGCGAATTTCGACTATCCGATACATTTTCATCCGGACTTCGAACTCAATTTGGTGTTGAACGCAGAAGGAGAAAGGATAGTAGGTGACTCCATCGAAAAGATAGCCGATCCGGACCTTATTCTCATAGGCTCCAATCTGCCTCACAAATGGCAAAGCCGCTCTACGGAAGCCCATGTCATCACGATACAGTTTCACGAGCAGCTGCTCGGATCGTTTCTGCTGTCGAAAAGAATGTTCGCCCCCATACGGGAAATGCTCGAGCGCTCGGGAAGAGGAATAGACTTTTCCCCTGAAACAAAAGAAAGAATCATCCCGAGAATACTGAAAATCGACAACTCCCACGGTTTCGTCACGGCTCTTGACTTTTTCACCATTCTATACGATCTCGCCACTTCCGGAGAACAAAAGCTGCTGGCAAGTTCCTCATACGACACGACCGGGGTGATACGGGAGTCGAAAAGCCGGAGGATAAATCTGATATGCCAATATATAGAAAACAATTACAACAAGAATATCACCCTGAAAGATATTGCCGTTCTGGTCAACATGTCGGAATCTGCAGTCAGCCATTTTTTCAAGAAACGGACCAACCGCAGTTTCGTGTCATACCTGAACGAAGTAAGGATAAGCCATGCCATAAAAATGTTGATAGAAACTACCCACAGCATATCCGAAATATGTTACCTGTGCGGATATACAAACTTGTCCAACTTCAACAGGATGTTCAAGAAAATGAAAAACCAGACACCGACCGAATACCGCGAAGCCTTCCTGAACGCATCTTCCATGACAAAGTTCTGACATCCCTGCCGGGTGCTACAAATCTTTCGGATAGACGCCGAACTGTTCGTAGAAGCATTTGGAAAAGTACGACGGGGTGTTGAAACCGACGAGCCAGCAGATTTCGCTTATCTTGTATTTGTGCT
>CALUSD010000108.1 GCA_944323295.1 uncultured Bacteroidales bacterium
ACACTACACAGATTGGGCATATCCGATGCAAGGACTGCAAATCGTAAATGGAATGAGTATTTGTTGAGGTATAAATCAAGTATAAGACTTTTCAAAGGTATTCCTGCTTTATTGGCTTCGTTAAAAGCCGACGGATATTCATTGGGCATTGTCACTTCCAAGAATCGAAATGAGTATAATGAAGATTTTGCATCAGTTTTTGACGTGATGCATTATTTTGACAGAGTAATATGTGTGGAAGATGCCCCTTTTCCGAAACCCGATCCTGCACCTTTGATTACTTACCTGTCCTTATCCGGAATTAGTGCAAAAGAAGCTATTTATGTCGGCGATACCGCTTACGACAGTTTATGTGCAAGCGGCGCAAATGTGGATTTTGGTATTGCATTATGGGGAAATCCATCAACAAGCGGTAATGATACACAAAATGATATCGATGCAGATTATGTATTCCATACCCCGTCCGATTTGCTTGATGTATTATAAAGCAGAAGAATGACAAATATTTTCACCATTCTGCACTGCTTTTTCTGCACCGCATGGAGATTGTGCACTTATATATGGCACCGTTGCTTTCTTTTATCAAGAATTTCCCGTATTGATTGTCCTATTATGACCGGCGAGTCCTGTAGCAAACTCAAAAATGATGGTCAGCAATGTTCAGACTATCCCGGTCAGCCATCGTTCCGGACTGTCTCCGCATGAGGCCCAGTCATTCTTCTTTCGTTATTTTCATGAAATGCTCCGTACGGCCATCACCAAGCGGAGAAGTCTTGCCTTTTTCCGTGTGATGGAAACGGAAACCGCATTTCTCCATCACCCTGCGTGATTTCGTGTTGCCGTCATAGTATGCTCCCCATACGGCACTGATGTTCAAATCTGTAAAGCACCGATGCAGAATACAGCGGACGGCTTCCGGTATCAGACCTTTTCCCCAACACGGTTTGCCTATCCAGTAGCCGATTTCCGCCTCGTCAGGTCGTATTCCCGCGACATGCGAGCCTTCTCTGAACAACAGTCCGATACTCCCGACCGGCTCTCCGGTTTGTTTCAGGACAACTGCGTATGTCTCCGGAGCAGAAAAGACCGTACGTATTACGTCAAGACTGTCTTCAGCGGATGTGTGTGGGGGCCAGCCTGCTGCCGGACCGATTTCAGGGTCTTTAGCGTATTTATACAATATCCCTGCGTCCGATTCCTGCCAAGGACGCAGAATAAGCCGATCGGTTTCCATTATTCAAATTTTTATAAGTGTCAATCCATTGATTTAATATGCAGTAAAGGTCGTAATAATCACGGTACTTTCCTCGAGTCAGAGCAAGTTCCATTTTCATTATGGCTATAGAGTCTATATCTGCAAGGATAATATTCCCCGTAAACGGAACTGTGTCTTTTAATGGATTCCTACAGTCTGCTATAAAAAAGACAGTTTGACACCGTTTATGAAAAACTGGACCTGATCATGTCCTAATAAATCCATTTCAGGTTCGCTGCCGAATATTGCAGTAAGTTCCTTTCTAATCACAGGCCAGTCTACGGAACAGTCTCCTTTGAAATTCCACTTCATGAAATCAAGATCTTCACTCTCCCGATGACCTATCTGTATCGCAAGAGCTGTGCCCCCGACCAAAGTCCAACCTTTCAGACACTCGGCTTCTGAAAGGGCGGGTAAAATTTTTTCTATATTATCTGTAATACCGGTCATTGACACCTATTGTTCAACTCGTGTAACCTGACTCTCCTCACATAAGAATCCGGATTATTTACACCGAAATAACAGCCGGCTATGAACCGGTTCAAATCTTTGTAGCGGTTGTCCTGCAAAGCCATTGTCATGGCCCAGACTTTTTTGATTTCCTTTATCGGGTATATTCTAAACAGAATGTTTATATCGTCTATATCGAGATATATGAGGGTATTCTCTATTATATCCTCATCTGAGATATTGCGTAGGACAGACTCTATGTCGTGTGACCAGAACTTATTCCTGCCTATAAGTTTTCTGACGAGTACAGACCTGGATTTATCATAACCCTGTATGTGTCTTATCTGTCGCATTTGCTCACAATTATTTCTCTTGCCCAAAGATACTGAAAAATAAGCATCACGAATCCATATCGGCAAATTTGGAAGAAGTCCCGTTGAAATACCCCTTTGTTGATGCCATGAAAGAGAAAAGGAGTTGCGAAAAAAATCGTAACTCCTTGTGCTTTAACGGCTCCTGAACCAGGACTTGAACCTGGGACCCTCTGATTAACAGTCAGATGCTCTAACCAACTGAGCTATTCAGGAATATGTCTTTATTGACCGAATGGAGGGTGATTTCTCATTCGGGATTGCAAAGGTACTACTTTTTTTCATAGCTGCAAATTTTTCTTTGCAATTTTTCTATCTTTGCTAAAATTTTTCAGACAATCGGAAACTTCAGCTTATAAAACACGGAACGGATATGGATATCGATCTTTTGTCAAAAATGGTAAAGGAACTCATTCTCGATAGAGACAGGGTGGTACTGCCGGGGCTCGGGACATTCGTGGCGGAGATGATGCCTGCGACCTTTTCGGACAAGGGCTTTACCATAAATCCGCCATACAGGAGATTGTACTTCAGGACCAAGCAGGAGAACGACACGGCACTGTGCGAGCTGTATGCCGAATCGAACGGCGTCGGGACCGATGTGGCCGAACGTATTCTGACCGATTTTCTGAATGAGTTGAAGCAGGTGCTGAAAGCGAAGAAGACTGTCGTATTTCCGGGATTGGGCCGTTTGCGGGCCACCAAGGAAAACAATTTCTTTTTCGTTCCCGACGAAGACTTGGATATCTATCCGGAAGGATTCGGATTGGAGCCTATATCCTTGAAAACGCATCAGGAGACTGACGAGGAACTTTCCGCGAAGGTTTCGCAATTGAAATCCATCATCGAGCCGGAAGAGGCCGGTGCCGAACCGGCAATGTCTGACCTGCCTCCGGAGAAGACGGAAGAAGAAGGTGCCGTCCCGGCAATCGAAACTCCGGAAGATACGGCAAATCCGACAGAAGAAAGTGCTGCTGGCGGACAACATGCAGGAGAGGCTGAGCCTTCTGCGCCGGATGTGACAGTCCCGGAAAATGCCGGCGCACACGGCCGGAAGATGGGGCCGGCCGTGAAGGCCGTTGTGATTGCGGCAGCATCCATAATCTTGCTGCTTGTTCTTTATGTTGTTCTGAGTCAGCTCTTTCCGGGTCTTTTCGACAGTCTTCTCTATGACAGTGAACAGCTTGAAATCCTCGATTACGTCTCATTTGTTTCTTGTAAATAAAAGTGTTACTTTTGCGCCCGAATTTATAGCGCCACAAAATCCGTATGGACAATATTTACAAGCAGCAGATAAAAATTCCTTGTTATGATACCGATGCGGCACAGCTGCTGAAGCCGGTGTCGTTCATGAATTATGCTCAGGAGTGGGCAATTTGTCATGCTTCCGTGCTCGGATTCGGATACGATGACATGATCAGGACCCGCATGGCCTGGGTGCTTTCCAGAATGCACATCAAATTCCTCAGACATCCGAAATGGAGGGAGACCGTGAATCTCAGGACATGGCATAAAGGGCCCGAGAGACTGTTGTATATAAGGGATTTCAGGATGACGGATGAAACGGATACCAAAGACTTGGTATTGGCGACCACTTCGTGGCTCGTGGTCAATATCGACACCCGCCGTCTGACGAGAGATGTCCCGCTCGACGATTCGAGCATCTGCAGGGATGATGCCGTGTCGCCTTCCTGCGACAAGATCAAGGTGCCGGCGGAGGTGCAGCCGATTCTGGCGGGAAGCCGGACGGTTTCGTATTCCGATGTGGATCTGAACGGACATACGAACAATGCGATGTATCTCGTCTGGGCAATGGATGCCGTAGGCCGCGATACCACTTTCAGCAAGCCGTTGAAAGAAGTGAAAATCAATTTCAACCACGAGACGAGACCGGGGGAGACCGTGGAGCTTTACCTCGGCTCCTGCGTGAATGGAGGGGAAGAAAAATACTGGGTGGAGGGACGTGTCGCCGGAAGCGCCGGACCTTCCTCTTTCGTGGTGGAAATGTCGTTCTGACGCAGGACGAGAGTGAAGAAAGCTGACTGATGACGGATATAAGACATAGACAGATATAAATATTATGAAAGAATTGTTTTTCGGAACCGGAACAGGACACTCCATAATGCTTTTGGCCTTGGTCATAGCCATAGGACTCCTGCTCGGAAGAATAAAAATCAAGGGAGTGTCGCTCGGCTCGACGTGGATTCTGTTCGTAGGTATCCTGCTGAGCCATTTCGGCTTCAGAGCCGATTCTTCGCTCCTGCATTTCCTGAAGGAATTCGGACTTATCCTGTTCGTGTTTTCCATAGGTCTTCAGGTAGGCCCCGGGTTTTTCCATTCGTTCAAGAGCGGCGGACTCAAGCTCAACATGCTTGCCGTAGTACTGGTCCTGACCGGTGTAGTGACGACTTATGTCATCCATTTAGTGACAGGAGAAAATCTCGTGACGCTGACAGGTGTGATGTCCGGTGCCGTCACCAATACGCCCGGTCTCGGTGCCGCGCAGCAGACATATTTGGATGCCACGGCAGGTTCGTTCGTACATGAGATAAATTCTTCTGCCGTAGCTTCATCATTGGCATCCGGCTATGCGGTAGCCTATCCGATAGGCGTACTCGGGGTCATCCTCGTGCTGATGCTTGTCAAGGCGCTTTTCCGTATAGATCTCAACAAGGAAAAAGATGCCATGGACAGCAAGGAGGTCGGTATGGATTCGCCGCAGCGCGTGGCATTCTGCATCAAGAATCCTGCAGTATTCGGCAAGACCATACTCGAAGTCAGCCAGGCTATCGAAAACAAGTTCATCATTTCACGAGTGTACCGCGACGGAGCCGTAGTGGTTCCGGTAGCTTCCACCGTCCTGAACGAAGGGGATGACGTCTTGGTGGTGACAGCCATGAATTCCGTGGAAGCGGTCACCCTGCTTTTCGGCGAACTCATCGACATGCCCAAGGAAGCATGGGACAAGATAGATGCTTCCATGTCGGTGCGCAAGCTGACCATTACCCGGACATCCATGACAGGCAAGAAACTCAAGGATTTGAGGATCAGAACGAATTACGGCGTCAGCATCACGAGAATTTCCCGCGGAGGGATGGATCTCGTGGCCAATCCTGATGCCATCGTTCAGATGGGCGATGTCCTGACCGTCGTGGGACATGACAGCGATATAAACAATGTCGCCAAGTTCGTGGGAAATTCGAGGACAGGGCTTTTCCATCCGAATCTCATTCCGATTTTCTTCGGTATTGCCCTCGGTGTGCTTTGCGGCTCTATTCCTATCTTGATCCCGGGCGTGCCTCAGGCCATAAAGTTGGGACTGGCCGGAGGCCCTCTCATCGTAGCCATTCTCCTCGGATATTTCGGTCCGAAACTGAAAATCACGACTTACACCACGATGAGCGCGAATCTGATGCTCAGAGAGATAGGCATATCCATCTTCCTTGCGGCAGTAGGTCTCGGTGCCGGAGAAACATTCGTCAGCTCGATTGTGGACGGCGGCTACTGGTGGATACTTTACGGAGCTTTGATCACTCTCATTCCGACTGCGCTCGTCGCCATTTTCGGAAGGCTCGTTTTCAAGCTGAACTTCTATCAGATTTGCGGTCTCGTGTCTGGAAGCTGCACGAATCCTCCCGTATTAGCTTTCGCCCAGAATGCATACGGGACCGATTACACCTCCGTCAGCTATGCTACGGTATATCCGTTGGCCATGTTCATGGGGGTGCTCGTGGCGCAGATTCTTATTCTGATAGCCATAGCATAGCCCATAGTATAAACATGGAGTGGCTCCGGGAATTCTCCGGTCAGGAACGGCATGAATCGTCGGACCGACGTTAAATTTGGAAAATCGATATGGCATCTGAAATTCAAGACAGGCCTGTGACGGAAAAACACATGTTGGAGATAGCGGACTTTATAGCTCGCTATCTTTCATATATGCTCGGCGCAGGCGTACATACATCCCGTGTCGTGAGGAACAGCAAGCGGCTCGGCAAGGCTCTCGGCGTGGACGTGAGCATCCATACTTCCCAGAAGACCGCCACCCTGACAGTCGGCAGTGAAGAACTCCGCTTGAAGGATACGCGCGTCATCGACATCCCGGCATTTCCTATCAGTTTCGAGTGGAATGCCGATTTGAGCGCATTGAGCTGGGCGGCGCATGACCACAGGATGACATTGGACGAAGTCCGTACCAAATTCGATGAATTGACGGCCAAGCCGGGCATGAATCCTGTTTTCGTCCTGTTCATGGTCTCTTTGGCCAACGCATCTTTCTGCCGTCTTTTCGGCGGAGATATCTGGGCCATGCTCGTGACTTTCACCGCCACTATGATCGGATTTTTCACCCGCCAGCACCTGATGAAGAACAAGGTCAACCACTACATAGTCTTTATCGTATCGGCTTTCGTGGCTTCCATCTGTGCATCCTCGGCCTTGTCCCTGGGAATAGAAACAGCCGAGATAGCCTTGGCTACCAGCGTTTTGTATCTCGTTCCGGGTGTGCCTCTCATAAACGGCCTGATAGATATCACCGACGGCCATATCCAGATAGGCATCAGCCGCTTGGTCAATGCATTCATGCTCATCGTATGCATTGCCATAGGCATGTCCATAACTCTCATGATGGTAAAAGACAGTTTGTTATGATAGCGGTAGATATACTTTCAGACGGTTTGTTTGCCGCTGTCGCGGCAATGGGTTTCGGCTCTATTTCCTCTCCTCCCATGCGTGCATTTCCATATATTGCCGTTCTTGCGGCAGTAGGACATGCCGCGAGATTCTGCCTGATGAATTTTCTCGGAGTAGATATTGCCTCGGCATCTCTCGTAGCGGCATTCATCATAGGTACCGGCAGCGTCTTTTTCGGAAAAAAAGTATTCTGCCCCATGACAGTGCTTTATATTCCGGCCCTGCTTCCCATGGTCCCCGGCACCTATGCCTACAAGACCGTCTTTTCCCTGATCATGTTTTTCCAGGAAATTTCTTCACCCGGAAAAGGCAATGAATATCTTCAGGAAATGATTTACAACGGCGCAGTCTCATTCAGCGTCCTGTTCATGCTGGCGGTGGGGGCGACGGTGCCGGTGTTTCTTTTGAGGGAGAAGGCTAATTCCATGACCCGCGGGTCCTGCTTCTTATAACGGGCACACTGCGGCGTTGCCTTTGGGATTCGGGCTCAGTCATTTACGGGAGTAAACTCCTGTCGCCCTCACCCTTGGCGCCTTGCATTGCACCCGTTCTAAGAAGCAGGCGTAATGAAGAAATAGTAACGGGCGCACTGCGGCGTTGCCTTTGGGATTCGGGCAATGTCATCTCGAGCGAAGTCGAGAGATCTGCCTGGCAATATGTAAAATGTTTATAAACGATGAAAGAAATATTCTGGAATTCGATAGCGGAGTATAATGCTGCGACATGGGCGTGGCAGGCGGCATTCATGGCAGTGGCTGCGGTGCTGACCCTCGTATTGTGGTTCAAACCGAAGAAATGGGCGAAGACGGGCATGAAAATTTACATGATAGCCGTCTCTCTTTGGATAGCGTTCGTCTATTACATGAAATTCGGTGCATCGAGAGAATACTCGAATGTCATGACCATTTTCTGGTGTCTGATGGCTGCCGCCTGGCTGTATGACCTTCTGACCAGGTTTTCGACGTTCGGGAAGTCCGGAAAATACAGGCCATGGGGCATCATCATGCTCGTCCTGCCCCTCGCGTATCCGGCGGTTTCCATGCTGCGCGGTCTCGAGTTCCCGGAAATCACTACTCCGATGCTGCCGAGTGCCGTAGCCCTTTACATGCTCGGCATGCTGATGGCGTTCAATGAAAAGATAAATTTCTTTGCCTTTATCCTTATACTCCATTGGGCCGTGATAGCCATGTCCAAAATCGGGATTTTCAATATCCCGGAAGACGCGATACTGGCTGCGGCCTGCATCCCGTCCATGGTCATTTTTTATCTCCAGATGCTGAATTCCTGCCCTCAAGGGCTCAGGCCTTCGACCAAAACAGTGAAAATACTCATTTTTTCAGTCGCTGCGGTGCTTGCAGGGTGCATGTTCATTGCATAACCTGGTCGGGAATTCTATATTCATTTGCCAGACACTTTGGAATAGTACTGAATCGCCTTTTCATGTTCTCCCATAGCGTCATACGCGGCAGCTATGACATTATACGCAGAAATGGTATCGGAATTTCCGGGACCTAAAGTCTTTTCCCGGATTTCCGCGACTTTGTGATAGTATCTTAAGGCGTTTTGATAATCTTTCTGACGATAATAGGCGGAACCGATATTCTGATATGTTGCGACAGTTTTGGCATTATCTGTCCCGAACACCTTTTCCCGGATATCCAAAGCGTTGAAATAATATTCCAACGCTTTCGGATAGTTTCCTTGAAAAAAATAGATATTACCGACATTGTTATACAATAAGGCTGTATCCTGATGTGGAGGAATTTGTATTTTCTCGCAAATATCTATGGTTTTTAAATAATACTCCAGAGCTTTAAGAGAATCCTTTTGAAGCAAATAAGTGTCACCGACCTTATGATAAACCATGGATATCTTGAGTAAAAGGTTATAATCCTTAACCGCATCCGGATGATTCAAGCCAAATTTTTCCCTCCTGACGGACAAGGCTTTTAAAAAATATTCCGATGCCTTTGGATAATTCTTTTGACTATAATAGATAAAGCCGATATTGTCATAAGATACGGCAGTGTTCGGATGATCCGGTCCGAGTGTTTTTTCATGAATATCCAGACCTTTGAAAAGGTAATCTAGGGCTTTCCCGTAATCTCCTTGATTGGCATAGACCATACCGATGTTGTTATATGACCCTGCTGTACCAGGATGATACGGATCAAGTAATTTTTCCTGAATGTTCAAAGCCATGAAAAGGTACTCCAAAGTTTTTTCGTAATCGCCTGAGGCTTGATAGACCTTGCCGATGTTATTATATGCGGAGGCATTATTCAGGTGATCCGGCCCAAGTATTTCTTTCTGAATATCTGAACCTTTGAAAAGGTAATCCAGAGCTTTTCCGTAATCTCCTTGATTGGCATAGACCATACCGACGTTGATATATGTTGCTGCCGTGTCGATATGTTTCGGACCATGTATTTTTTCATTAATGGATAGAGCCTTAAAATAATATTCCAAAGCCTTTCCGTAATCTCCAGCGGCTTGATAGACAATGCCGATATTATTGCATGATACGGCAAAGGCAGGATGATCTCCATATACTTTTTTGTGAATATCCAAAGCTTTAAGAAGATATTCCAAAGCTTTTCGGTAATCCCCGTTCCTGAAGTAACTCAAACCAATGATGTCATAAGATTCTGCTGTGCCAGGATGGTTTGTCCCAAGTACTTTTTCCAGAATATCCAAAGCCTTGAAACTGTACTCCAAAGCTTTTCCGTAATCTCCCAAGGTGTAATAGAGTTTGCCGATGTTATGATAAGATGCAGACGTGTTGATATGTTTCAGCCCAAACTTTTTTTCATTAAATGACAACGATTTTCTATGAAAAAGAATTGCATCAGACAAATCAATGACTATGTTGCAGAAAAAATTCCCTAAAATACTGTAATAGTAACCGGTATTATTGTCATCTGCGTTTTGCTCCAAATACGCAGCCGGAGTATATTTCTTTTCGTCTCTCTGCAGCAGCAGACGCCAATAACCGCCCAGCTGATATTCATCCTTCTTGTTCAGAAAATCGAAGACTTCGAGACGCAGAAGCAAAGCATACAGATTGTCAGTGTCTGACAAAGCACAGTACTGGAAGGCCAGTTCGTCCCATGCCCTGCCATCGTCCTGACCGGCGAACATTGAAATGATTTCATGCCGGGAATCCCGTTCTTCTGAGGCGTAGCGGGCAAGGCAAGCCTCGGTCATATAACGGTGAGAAAAGGTAAGCATACCGGATTTCACGGTAAAGTAATTCCGGAACACGCCGAGGAATACCGACCAGTCGTATGCGTTCAGCCCGACAATTTCCATAATTTCGGTCTCGGACAAGCCGTATTGAGAAAAAGCGATCAAAGAAAGGATGTGGCGGACGGTCCGTGCACCCAAATCATCCTCTATGCGTTGCAGCACCCGTTGGAAGAAATCCCCAATGCTTTGCGCCGCAAGATAGTAACTTATACGCTCATCAAGACGTTCATGGCTTCCGAATCCTATCAGTTCGTCCAGCAGGGAACGCAGTACCAACGTGTTTTCACTCTGGGGATCCCGGACAATACGTTCCACCCTTTCCTGTGACAGTCCCTTGCCGAACTCTTTCAGGTAGGCCGTCACAAGTCGATGCCGCATTTCCATGTCAAGCGGGGCCAGCGTATATACGGGATAATGCCGCATTTTGAATACCTCCATCGTGCGGTCATCGGGCAATGTGCTGAAAATGTATTTTACATTAGCGGGAGGAATCGGCAGCCACAGCAGTTGCTTTGCATTTTCCGCTTCGGACAATTGGTTTATGCCATCCAGCACAATCAGCAGAGGTTCACGCCCGGCGACTTCCATTAACAACTCATTCAGTTCATCTTCCAGTTTCTTGGAAACAGCCGTGTTTCCATCAGGTTGAGGTAGAGCGTACAGATCGCGAATCTCATTGCAAAGACGTTGCTGGATAGCATGATAGTCACCTTCCATTCCGCCATTGCCTACAAAATGATATATGATTTTCCTGTCAATCTGATTCTGTCTGACATCTATCCAATTGGCAATCAACGCACTCTTTCCCATACCGCTTTCCCCCGTCACTACAAGATTCTGCCCGTCGCCGTGCAGGAAATCATCCAATGCCTGCCATGCCTCAGGCAGCGGGATATAGGCAATCTTCCGGCTGCGCATAAAGGTCTGCTGGTTGAACCTTTCCTTTTCCAATGGGGTCAGAGGCTTATCCGGGAAATATTTGTCGAGCACTGTCAGGAACTGTCTTTCCACCATAGCCGCCAGATCTTCCGCCGAGACATAAGTCCCGACAGGATAACGTCCGTTTTTCCGGATGGTATCCTTCAGTTTTGACAGTTTTTCCGGATTGTCAGATGTGCTCTCGTCCGCTTCTTTCAGGTAAAAGAAAGCATCGATGTCCTCGGGATAGCGGAGAACGCCGTATTGGATTTCAATCTCTGTCACGCTCAATCCGTCCGTCATATCCTGAGCCAGCCAGTCGTATTGGCTGAGGAGCTCCTTGTTTTTCCGGGACTCTTCCATAGTGAGGCAGCTGCCATAGCGGTTTCCTATCAGACCTATGAAAAAGGGCCTGGAGTGGATGATTTCATTCAGACACGTCTCTATGACCTTTCCCTGCCGGGCTGCTTCTTCGGTAACGCCCCATCGCAGGTCGAGAGGTACTATGGTAACGTCCCGGCGTGCGGCTATCCTTGCCAGCCGCGGAAAAACTTTCGTCACAAGAAGATTGCGCTCCTCCTGCATGTCGGAGAAAGTGGAGGAAATGAAAATCCGGATTACCCGGTCCTCTATATTGTGAAACGGGGATGTTGACGTGCTCATATTTTCAGTCATCAGTGTGCTGCATTACGAATCCGACGAAATCCGCAGGAGTTTCGAGAAGATCCTCATCATCAGGGCTGATTTCCACTTCGAATTCCTCTTCGACAGCCATGAAAAGTTCCATAAGGTCCAGATCGTCACATATTTCACGCAGCGGCGTGTCCAATTCCACGGGATGTTCGAGATGATCTTCGATCAATTCAAGCATCTGCTGTTCGAGTTCCTTCCGGTTGTAATTTCCATCGCTCATGATGATGTCTGTTTTAGTGCTGTAAAAATTATCTATTTTGTAAAGTTATGAAAAAAACGGTATTTCTATATCCAGATGCTGAATTCCTGCCCGCGCGGCCTCAAACCGTCATACGGGAGCGTAAAATTCCTCGTTTTTGCGGTAGCGGCTATCCTGGCAGGGTGCATGTTCATTGCCTGACATTCATGCCGGCGTCGCGTTCGAGCCAGCGCAGGAAATCATCGGTCCGCGATCTGCTGACCATCATCTCGAAGGATGTGGCGGGCTGTGCCTCTATTTTGAATCTGCTGCCTATCCGGACAATGCTCGATATGGCTGACACGGATATGATGCAGTTCCTCGAAATCCGGAAGAAATCGTCCGGGGAGAGCTGGTCCATGGCGATATCGAGGGAGAAATCCACTATGTATTTTTTGCCGTTCCTCGTGATGAGGTATGTGGCTTTGTCTTCCGAATAGAAATAGGCTATATCGGCAGCCAATACCGGGACTATGGTGTCGTTCAGCTTGACGAGGAAGCGTTTACGGATATTCCTGCCTGCCATATCGGTACCTTCTCCGCTTTTCGGGGCCGTATCGGAAAGTTCAGGCTTTCGCCCCGCGGCCGACATTCTTGTCCTGCATCTTTCCATGGCCCGTCTCAGCGGCTCAGGCTCAATGGGCTTCAGAAGGTAGTCGATGCTCTCTACCTCGAAAGCCTTGACCGCATAATGATCGTATGCCGTGGTCATGATCACGTTCGCATCGATGTGTGTCTGCCTGAAAATCTCGAAGCAGTTTCCGTCCGAAAGCTCCACATCCATGAATATGACGTCTGCATGGTGCCCTGGATCTTCTATCCAGGCAATGGTCTTCGAGACTGAATCCGTCTCTCCGACAATATGGATGTCGGGATACATCCCTGTCAGCATGGATGCAAGTTTTTTTCTTGCCATGGTTTCGTCTTCGACTATCAATACGTTCATGATTTGCTTATTGTTATATGTGAAACAGTGTTTTCTGCGGAATTTCCCCCGTCGTGCTGTGCCCCGCTCCCCGGCGGCAGCAGCGGAACGGTGACGGAGAAGCTGCCGTTGTCCGTCGTGACGGACACCTCTTTCCCGAAAAGCGAGCCGTATTGGCGTTTCAGGTAGGAGAGGCCTATTTTAGTGGATTCTCCTGCTGTGACCTTCGGCCTTATCCTGTTTTCGACCGTCAGACCGGAAGTCCCGGCGTAAATGTCTATGTCGAGAGGGCAGTCTTTCCCGAGCCTGTTGTGTTTGATGGCGTTTTCTATGAGCATCTGGACCGAGCAAGGAATGACATGCAGGGGCATCATGCTGTCGGGGATATCTATATTGACGGAGAATCCGTCATCGAATCTTACCTTGAGCAGGTCCACGTACATCCCTACGAAGTTCATCTCGTCTTCGAGTGTCACGGTGGTCCTGTCGTCATATTTGAGCATGTATCTGTAGATTCCCGCGAGTTTGTGGATATATGTGCTTGCCTGTACGCTTTTCCCGTCCGAGACCAGACAGTCGAGGATATTCAGAGAGTTGAACAGGAAGTGCGGATTCACCTGCTGCTTGAGTCGGGCGTACTGGAATTCGGCTATGGCTGCTTTCTCCCTTTCCGCCCTTATTTCCGACTTGAGCCGGATAGCGTAATATATTATGTACACGATGGAAAATCCTGTCAGTACGGCAGTGGCGGAAACCGTGAAAATCTGGGCCGTTTCGAGCCGGGAAAATTCCCTGTCCACTCCTGCCGGGGGATCTATGTAAATGTAAAATACGGTGACGAGGGCTAAAAACAGGCAGGTGCAGACGACGAGGGCCGATTTGGCCGCCGTATTCCAGTCGAGTTTCCGGATGAGCCTGACAAGCAGAATGAGCAGGCAGAGCATCACGACTGTCATCCATGACCTGGACAGAAGCAGGTCCAGAATGTCGTATATCCTGTATCCCGAGGAATAGGTGAAGAGTTCGTACATCAGCATCCTGACAGTTAAGATCAGGAAGATGATGCCTACGAGCAGGATGATGTGTTTTTTACCGATTTTTCGAGCGGGGGGGGGTAGACTATGGGCTGGAATACCGGTTTTTTTCCGGATGGAGGCTTTCAGAAGCAGAGCCGTACACCAGCCTATCGTTTCCGTGGTCAGGAAGGTGGAAACGGAATGCGTCAGAAGTGTGGAATCTGAGAGCAGTGCCAAAAGCCTGGCACCGTACACCCCGAGGAGATAGCCTGCCACATTTGCCAGAATGATGGCGGAAACCGTGAGTTCTATCCTGACTTTTGCGCGTACGCATATCAGAGAGACCATGGCTACCGACAGCAGTGTCAGCCAGATTTCATCCGCAACGCCGGTCGCACGGCAACTCAGGGCCACTGCGACATGCAGAAGAGCGAATATGTGGATTATGTGGCTGTTCTTTAAGTTCATCCGTTCCCGAAATAAATGTGTCTGTCCCGGTCAAACTTCAAATTTACTAAATTTTTCCGGTCCGGATTCGTTCATCCTTAAAAACCTACCGCTCGTCTCACCTTTTCGACCGCTCATCTCCACTGATTTTCTATGACGGAAAGCCTTTTTTAGTTTTGCGGCACCATTTATATTAATAACATGAAAAAACCGAAATTGTCTTTCTGGCAGATATGGAATCTGAGCTTCGGCTTCCTCGGCGTACAGATAGGATATTCCCTGCAAAATTCGAATACCTCGACTATTTTCCAGTCTCTCGGGGCAGACGTCAGTCATCTCAGCTATTTCTGGTTGGCGGCGCCTCTTGCAGGCATGGTCATCCAGCCGATTATCGGAATGTTCTCCGACGGTACATGGACCCGTTTCGGCCGGCGCATCCCGTACATACTCGGAGGTGCTGTCATATCCACGATAGCCCTGTTGATGATGCCGAACTGTCCCTTGCTTTTGGCGTTCGCCCCGCTTGCGATGGGAGCTTTCATCCTGTTGTTCATGGACCTGTCCTTCAACGTGACCATGCAGCCGTTCCGCGCGCTCGTGGCGGACATGCTGGACGATTCGCAGAAAACGCAAGGCTATGTGGTACAGACTTTTCTGATCAATCTCGGAGCTGTCATCGGAGCCTTTCTTCCATTGATTATGACATGGTGCGGAGTTTCCGACGAGGCCGTCCCGGGGCAGGTGTCGAAGCATATAGCATATTCGTATTATGCAGGAGGCATCATCCTGCTTCTGACGGTTTTGGTGACTGCATTCAAGACCAAGGAGTACCCGCCGGAAGAATTCGCGAAATACAACGGCTTGGATGAAGGTGCCGTTTCCGGCAATGCGGACGTTCATGATGCCGTTCCCGGCAATGCAGGCGATGCCGGTTACCCGTCAGGGAAAACAGCCGCTGCCGGCAAGCCCGGTTTCATTGCGCTGATGCGCAATATCCCGAAAACAATGCTGCAGCTTGGAGTGACGCAGTTCTTTTCCTGGGCGGCTCTTTTCATGATGTGGACCTATCTCAAGCCGGCCATCACCGGTCATGTCTTGGATCCAGCTACCGGAGTCGTACTTTCGGAAGGCGCGACGCAGACCTGGGTGGGAGTGCTGAACGGCATATATCCGATTCCGGCCTGCATCATATCCGTTTTCATGAGCCGTATAGCAGGCCGCTGGGGCAACAAGCCCGTCTACGCAGCCTGCCTTCTTTGCGGAGCGCTCGGTTTCGGAGGCCTGCTGGCGGTCCACAACCAGTATCTGATGATGCTTCCTATGGTCGGTATCGGCATCGCATGGGCAGGCATTCTCGCCATGCCATATTCCATTCTTTCGCGTGAAGTGGATGCACGGAATATGGGTGCCTATATGGGCATATTCAATTTCACCATCACCATCCCCCAGATAGTCATCGGACTGACGGGAGGCATCATAGTGAAGTGGATTTTCGGCTCGAACGCCATCATGATGCTCGGTCTTGCCGGAGTTTTCATGCTGCTGGCTGCCGTCTCGGTCGCTTTTGTAGGCCGGAATACGGAGAAGTGACCCCTGAGGACGCTTCCCGAGCTGCGCTTGAGCCGGGAATCCTCATATCGGAATAGAAATTTTTGTTGAAACTATATAACACATAAAATCCTATGAACAGAATCTTATCTTTTCTGGCAGCGTCGATGCTCCTGTGCATTGCAGCTCCGTCCGTATCCGCCCAGGGCGGGTATGAGGTGAAAGGTGTAGTGCAGGATGCTCTCGGCCCTGTCATCGGAGTCACCCTCATGGAGCATGGTACGACGACCGGAACATCTACCGGACTGGACGGAGACTTCGTTCTCTCGGTGTCCGGCCCGGATGCCATTGTAGAGGTCAGCTGTATCGGATACAAGACTTTGACATTCAAGGCTTCTGAAATGCCTCCGATAATCACTGTCACCGAAGATGCCCTTTTCCTCGACGATGTGGTCGTCATAGGCTACGGTACCGTCAAGAAAGAAGACATGACAGGTTCGGTGACGGCTATAAAGTCCGAAGAGCTGAACAGGGGTGCCGTCGTATCTACCCAGGACATGATGAAGGGCAAGGTCCCGGGACTGCAGATTATTCCGGGTGACGGAGGTCCGGGCTCCGGCTCGACTATCCGAATCAGGGGCGCCGCATCCCTGAATGCATCCAATGACCCTCTCATCGTGATAGACGGTGTGCCTATCGCGGTGGACGGAGGAGCAGGGATGGCCAACCCTCTCGAAACCATCAATCCGAACGATATCGAGTCCTTTACCGTCCTGAAGGATGCATCATCCGCTGCCATATACGGCTCGCGTGCATCGAACGGTGTTATCATTATCACCACGAAGAAAGGCAAGGGCTCTACTCCGCAGGTAAGCTACAGCGGAAGCGTGAGCGTACAGACCAACTCCAAACGCATCCCTACGATGACTCCGGGGGAATTCCGCGAATTCGTCGGTGCGACTTTTCCGGCAGGCACTCCTACCGGCGACTATATCATAGAGCACATGGGTACTGTGGATACGGACTATCAGGACCTTGTGTTCCGTACGGCCATTTCGCACGACCACAATGTCAGTCTCAGCGGAAACGTGAAAGAGAGAATGCCTTACAGGGCTTCCGTAGGCTGGACCAGCCAGCAGGGTACCCTCCATACCTCCCGGTATGACAGAGGAACGGTGGATATCAGCCTGTCTCCGAATTTCTTCGACAACCATCTCACCGTCAGCCTGTCCGGACGCGGCGTATATACCGATCAGACTTATGCGAGCGGCGGAGTGGTAGGCGCGGCTGCTTTCTTCAATCCTACTCAGGACCCGTATTTCAGAAATGAAGACGGCACCATCGACCATACGACCACGAACGGTTACTGGAACTACGGCTCCGGACGCGGAGAAAATTTCACTCCGAACAACCTTTTGGGGGCAGGTCCTCTTTCCCAGCTTTTCGATGTGGAAAACTGGGGACGGGCAATGAGGATGATAGGCAATGTCACTGCGGATTATAAGGTCCATGGCTTCGAAGCCCTGAAATTCAACCTCAGTCTCGGCCTCGACATGTCCAAATACAACTCCTACAGCGGAGTGAATCCAGGCTCGTATCAGGCATATTCCGACACAGAAAACAGAGGTATCGGACAGCATTCCAAATCGAGCAATTTCCGTCGGAACCAAGTGCTCGAATTTTACGGGAATTTCAACAAGGAATGGGGAATCCACCATCTCGATCTGATGGCAGGTTATTCCTGGCAGCATTTCTACAGTTCCGACCACAGCGTGACTTATTTCAATGTCACGAACGAGCAGAAAGGCGACGATTCCCGTTACCCGTACAACCGTCAGGAAAGTTTTCTGGTATCTTTCTACGGACGTATAAACTATTCGATCGATTCCCGTTATCTGTTTACTTTCACTCTTCGTGACGACGCTTCGTCCCGCTTCTCTCCGAGTACGCGCTGGGGCCTTTTCCCGTCCGGAGCATTTGCCTGGAATATCAAGGAAGAGCAGTTCCTCGAAGACTGGTCGCCTCTGACACAGTTCAAGCTCAGACTGAGCGTCGGACAGACAGGACAGCAGGAAATCGGCAGCAATTATCCGTACATGGCCATTTACAATGTCTCTTCGGACGTCTACAAGCAGTATTACATGGGTGATGCAGGCTACCAGTTCTACGTCACGCCGGGTGCATACGATCCGGATATCAAATGGGAGACTACCACCACCTACAATATCGGAGCGGATTTCGGCTTTTTCAATGACAGGCTCACCGGTAGCGTGGACGCCTATCTCCGTCAGACCGACGATCTGCTGAACAGCGTCATCGTTCCGGTAGGAGCCAGCTTCGGAAATACGGTGCTTACGAATATCGGCTCCATGCAGAACAAGGGTCTGGAATTCTCCATAAACGCTATTCCGGTACAGACCGAAGACTGGCATCTGTCGATAGGTTTCAACGGTACGTTCCAGGATACGAAGTTCACAAAACTGAACAATACTGATGATCCGGACTATGCCATCCAGGTCGGCAGCATCAGCAAGGGTACCGGAAGCATGCTCAGCGTACACAAGGTAGGCTATGCCCCGTATTCTTACAGAACGTTCCAGCAGGTCTATGATTCCGAGGGCAATCCGATACAGAACGCACTCGTGGACAGGGACGGCGACGGCAGCATAACCGACGCGGACAGATATATTTCCGGCAAGAGCCCGAATGCCAAATTCTTCTACGGTCTGAATCTCAAACTCTCTTACAAAAACTGGGATTTCGGCTTCAACGGCCACGGCTCGGCAGGAAACTGGCTCTTCAACGATTTCGCATCATCGAACTCCACCGCATATCTCGACATGAACAGCGGAAACCTTCCGAATTTCGCCAAATATGTCAAGACTACCGGCTTCACCGAAGCCAACAGCGGCGAGCAGTGGTATTCCGACATGTTCCTCGAGAACGCTTCGTTCTTCAGGATGGATGATATAAATCTCGGCTATACTTTCAGGGACATCAGGAACTGGGATGGGGATATCCGTATAGCTTTAAGCGCCCAGAACGTATTCGTCATCACCGGTTACAGCGGTGTCGATCCCGAACTTCCGGGAACTACCGGTATCGACGGGACCATGTGGCCGCGTCCCCGTACTTTCTCACTGCGTGTCAATGTTAATTTCTAAAAGGCAAACGATATGACTACATATATGAAATTTCTTTCGATGGCGGCAGCCGGAATAGCTGTCCTGAGTCTTTCATCCTGTGTGGGCGATTTGAACACCGTGCCTCTCAACTCTTACGACAAGGTGGCGCAGAACGCGTACGGAACGGATGAAGCCGGATATCTGCAAGGCCTGACCAGACTTTATTTCCAGTTCATCACGAACGATACCAAGGACCTGCAGGTGAGCGACGGCGGTTCGGCGGAACTTGTCCGCGCCTACTGGTCCGTGCAGGAAACTTCTACCGACGAGGCGAAATGCGCCTGGAGCGATGATGCCTGGGTGCGTGCGCTGAATACGAATACCTGGACCGAAGCCCAGAATGATGCTACATATGCCGTTTATGTAAGGACATTGCAGGGCATTGTGTATATCAACGACTTCCTCCGCGAGACGACAGATGAAAAACTTCAGGAAAGAGGGGTAAGCCCGGAAGTGACTGCAAAAGTGGGCGGATTCAGGGCGGAGGCCAGATTTCTGAGGGCCTATTTTTACTGGATGCTCGTGGATACCTTCGGCAATGTGCCGTTCATTACCGAAAATTCTCCGTTCGGGATAAACGTATTGCCCGAACAGGGCAAAAGAGCGGATATTTTCAATTTCTGCATAGAAGAACTCGAAGATCTGGCATCCGACGGCAGCGCCATGCCGGAGGCCATGTCGAATTATCCCCGTGCGGACAAAGGCTCTGTCTACGGCCTGCTCGCCCGCATGTATCTGAATGCGGAAGTCTATACTTCCGTGCCGATGTGGGAAGAGACCCGGGCTGCCTGTGAGAAGATTTTCGACATGGGTTATAAACTGTGTCCGGACTATGCCGCCCTGTTCCGCGGCGACAACGGGGAAAATCCGGAAGCACGCCGGGAATTCCTCTTCTCGGTCTCATACAATGCCGAGAGTTCTCAGTCTTTCGGAGGTACCACGTATCTGACGTTCGCCGCGATAGCGCAGGACGATATCCGCGAGGTGGAAACCGGGGCATCCGGGGACAAACAGACCATCACCTACTATCCGAACGGAGTCAACGGAGGATGGGGCGGTATCAGGGTCCCTTACGAGTTCGTTTCCAAGTATTTCAAGGTAGAGGATCCGGACTATTCCACCGGAGAGTACGAATGCGGGGATGCGCGCGGAAAGATGTTCTACATAGCCGGACGCGAGGAATCCATGGAAGATGCGCTCTATGTATTCCTGAACGGGTGGTCATGTCTGAAATTCAACAACGTGCCTCATGACAAGACTCCGGAAGAGTATGCGGATGTGGCCGTGACCAAGGCTTACAGCGACATAGATTTTCCTCTGATCCGTCTCGGGGAGATATATCTGATCTATGCGGAAGCATGTCTCGAGCTTAACGAGCCGGAAACGGCTCTCCCGTATTTAGAGGAACTTTCCAAGAGAGCGGAAGCGGAAATTCCTGAAGGCTACAACAGGAATTATCTCATAGAAGAGCGTGCGAGGGAACTCATGTGGGAAGGCCACCGCAGGACGGATCTTGTCAGGTGGGGTATTTACCATACTTCCGATTTCCTGTGGCCGTACAAGGGCGGAGAATCGTTCCGCGGACAGGGATTCGACCAGTACAAGACGCTGTTCGCACTGCCTCTTACCGATCTTGCGGCCAACGGCACCCTCGTACAGAATCCAGGATACATGCAGACTGAAAATTAACACGATATATGATGAGACCATTTGGATATATAATGATGATGGCTGCAGCCGCCTGTCTTTCGGCCGGCTGTCAGCAGCTCGACGAGATGCGGCTTCTGCCGCCTGATCAGGTAGTGCCTCCAGTCCTCAACCCGCTCGGGATAGACGAGCTCGTGATCACGAACGACAATCTCGACGAGACGGTAGCCTTTGCCTGGGATGCAGCCGATTTCGGGGTGCGCGCTCAGGCCACCTATACTATCGAAGCGGAATACGATGACGCAGCGACCGGAACAGCCGGAGCGAAAGTCGTCATTTCGCAGGGAATCGCTTCCACTTCCTATGAAGCAGCTTACGAGGATATAAACTATATGCTCGGGCTTTCAAAGGAAATGGGAGGTGCCGGAGTGCCGTTGGACACTCCGAGCAATGTGAAATTCTACGTCAGTGCATCCGTAGGGACCGGGGGCGAAAAGTATTATTCCGAGCCTGCGGAACTGACTGTCACCGTGATATATGCCGAACCGAGATATCCTAAAGTGTGGGTCATCGGAAAATACTGTAACTGGGAACATGCACGTTCGCAGTTCCTTTTCAGTTTCGACAGCAATGCGGAATATGAAGGCGTGGTGGATTTCGGACAGAATTACATGGATTACAATGCCGGCACTTCCGATGATGCCGGTTTCAAACTGACAGGAGCCGCCAGCTGGAACAATGCGACCGGAAACTGGGGTCTCGGCGGTACGGCGCCTGAGGAAGAAGCGGAAGAAATAACCCTTTCAGTGGCCGGCGGCAATATCGCCAATGTATACAAGTACCGTTACTACAGTTTTACATTCAATACCACCACCCGTGATCTTACGAAACAGCTCGGATTCGACAAGTTCGTGGTCAAAGGCTCTGCCATAGGAGGCAATGAGCGGGATATGGCTTTCGATACCGGGTCGCAGGAATTTTATATCGATGCCGTTCTCGAAGCGGGAGAACTTCTGTTCGGCTTCGCGAACGGAGCGGAAAGGACATGGCTCGGCTCGCTGACGACAGGTATTCTCGACGGAGCCGAGGCGAATCCTGTCACTGCTCCTGCCGGAGAATACAGAATTTATGTGAATCTGAACAATACTGCCGAACGCACATACGAGTTCAATGCCGAGGATTACGGGAAAGAGGCTGAGGATGAAGAGGAAATCACGGACCCTACGGGCCATACGTGGGGCCTTACCGGGGAAGCTATCAATGACTGGGGCAACGAAACGGATACTGAGACCGGAGAAGCCGTTCCTGACAAACCTTTGGTGCTGGACGGAGACTATTATGTGCTCAAGAACGTGCATCTGTCTGCCGGAGAGAAATTCAAACTGCGTTATGACAACAGGTGGCAGGACGAGGAGACTTCGGAAAACCTGAGTTTCGGCGGATTTGGCGATGCCGATACTGAGCTGGCTTCCGGCGCAGGCAAGCAGCTCACACGCGGAGGCGGCAATCTCTATGTCGCGTCCGATGGCGACTACGATATTTATTTCAATGAATCCAAGGCCATCATTCATGTCCGTGAAGCCGGGTCCGAAGCCCCGGGTGCGGTCACATGGGGAATTGTCGGTACATTTACCGGATGGGCCGACGGCGAGGATTTGACGATGACGCGTGCAGAGGACAGAAATGCGGAATACTATGTTTACGAAGGCCTCGAACTGACTGAAGAAGATGAATTCAAGTTCCGTGAAGGCAATGCGTGGTTCAATGACAGCAGCAACCAGATTGCCGCAGGCAGCGACAGTCCGGTAGAGACAGGCGTGGCCTTAGGGCTGCTGAAAGGCGATCCGAAATCGAAGAACATCATGGTGGCTGAAGCAGGCACATACGATATCGTTCTTTATCCGGACCAGGCCTTTGCATATATCATCAGGTCGGATTCCGGATTCGAAACTCCCGAGAAGGTTTCCTGGGGCGTGACCGGCACCATGACTGCGTGGCTCCCTGACAAGGACATCCTGATGGATAGCGGGGACGGATACTATTCCGTCAAGGGCCTCGAACTGTCTGAGGGTGCCGAATTCAGGCTCAGATACGGAAACAATAATGCCACCCGCAGCTACGGTTTCGAATCTGATACCCAGATGGAGGCTTCTTCGGAAGCCCGTATGCTGACATCCGGAGGAGAGGGCAAAATAATAGTGAGCGAAGCCGGCTCATACGATATCTATCTCAATGATGAATATGGTGTGATGTACATGCTCGAGTCCGGCTCGGATGCACCGGCACCGTTCAGCTTCGGTATCCAGTCCAACATCACCGAGGGAATGCCCGACCTGACGATGACCGCGAGCGGCGAATATTTCGTCTGCAAGAACGTCTGGTTCCCGTCAGGCGAGGAGAACTGGCTGAAAATAAGAGTCAGCAGCAACGACGGTATCACCTGGGGAGGAACGTACATAAACTACGATACCATGATTCAGGCGGTGCAGGACGGTCCGGCCATAACCCCGGGCAATGCCATACCGGAATGGGCAGGAGCTTACGATGTATGGTTCAACTACAACACTCTGAGAATCTACATAATGGGTCCGGGCAAGCATCCGTCCTCGGCTGCGGGAGAAGTGGCAGAGTGGGGAATCGTCGGCCATTTCAACAACTGGGACAATGACAGGATGATGTCCATGGAAGGAGATCTCTTCGTTTACAAAGGACTGACTTTCGAAAACGACAACGATCCGGGATCCAATACAAACGCAATAAAGATCAGGTTAGGACACGGCTGGAACAACGGCGGCAATATCGGAACTTCCGGCAGCGATGTCAATGCTGTTCCTGGCGAGGCGATATCTGTCATAAATGACGGTGGATCGAAAAATATCATTGTTCCGAAAGGAACATACGACATCTGGTTCGATCCGGATGCCATGAAAGTATGGGTAATGCCTTCAGGCGAGATTCCTTCCGGTTATTAGAGAATACTTAAAATACAGAAAAATGAAAAGATACATCATACCGATTATCCTTGGCATCTGCGCCATTGCGGTGCAGGGCTGTACGGACATGGCGGAAGAACTCCCGGCAGGTAACCTGACCATTTCCAAAACGACCCTCTGGTTCGATGCCGAAGGCGGACGCCAGATTCTCGAACTGAGAACGTATGCCGGCTCCTGGACAGTCACGCAGGATGCCGCCTCCAAGGAATGGTGCACCCTTGACAAGACGTCCGGTACGACATCATCGTCGTTTTATGTAGAGACCGAATCCAACCCTGACCAGCAGAGAGAAGGGGAACTCACCGTTTCGGCTCCGGGCTGCGAATCCGTAAAGATAAAGTTGGTGCAGAACGGTGCGGCGGATGAGCAGATGACTCTCATCCCGGAGGCTCCGGATGCGGATCAGCCTCTTACCATCATATACAAACCTGATCCCGAATCACCTCTCTATGACTACAGCGGCGAGGTCTACATGCATGTCGGTGTCGTGGAAGGCGACTATTGGAAGTTTACTCCTGCATCTTCCGACAGCAATATAGAAAAATGCCGGATGGAAAAGATCGGAGACAATACCTGGTCCCTCGAAATGGAGCCTACGGTCAGGGAATGGTTCGGCTCGGGGAAATCGGAGGTCACCCGCATAGGACTTCTTATCCGCAGCGAGGACCATGGGCTTTCCGCTTTCAAAAAGAACTATTACATAGAGGTGACAGATACCGAGAATGCTCTCGAGCATCCTGCTCCTGTCGAGGAATCCGTGCCGGAGGGCTGTATCTACGGTATCAACTACGGAGCTGACGGAACATCCGTGACACTCGTCTTTGCCGCCTACAACAATACATGGTGGGATGAGCCTGTCGGCGGAAAGGCTACAAGATGCTTCGACTATTGCTATCTCATCGGAGACTTCAACGACTGGCTCCCGTCTCGGGAATATGCCATGAAGTGGGACAAGGAAAAGGGTGCCTGGTGGTATACGCTGACAGGACTGGAGCCGACCCGTGAATACATGTTCCAGTATCTGATAGGGAAAAACGATGCGGATGACAGGGAAGACGGTATAGACACCCAGATGCGTCTTGCGGATCCGTTCACTACCATAGTCTATACTCAGGATGACCAATACATCCCGTCATCCACATATCCGGGACTTCCGGACTATCCGTCCAACACTTCCGGTATCGTGTCGACTTTCTGTGCGAGCCCGGAAGAGTACGTATGGCAGCATGATGATTTCCGGCTCAGGGATGAGAACGACATGCTCATCTATGAACTTCTGCTCCGCGACTTTTCCGAATCGGGCGATCTGAAAGGCGCAATGGAACACCTTCAGTATCTGAAAGACCTCGGCGTGGATGCTGTCGAGCTGATGCCTGTCCAGGAATTCGACGGCAACGACAGCTGGGGCTACAATCCGTACTCCCATTTTGCTCTGGACAAGGCCTACGGTACGAGGGAGCAGTACAAGGAATTCATAGATGCATGCCACGGGTTGGGAATGGCAGTATTCATAGATGTGGTTTACAACCATATGACAGGAAACGCTACCATGACCAAACTCTTCTGGGATCCGGAGACGAACAATGTCTCGGGTGAAAATCCATGGTTCAACGAGTTCGCTCCTTCCGGCTATAAAGTCTTTCAGGACATGAATCACGGGAACCAGTTCGTGCGCGACTATGTGACCCGCAGCCTCGGCTATCTCATCACCGAGTATCATGTGGACGGTTTCCGTTTCGATGTTTCCGGCAGTTTCCACTGGAGCGATGATGGCGCGGTAGAACAGCGTCAGGAAGTATTCAAATATTATTACCAAACTCTGAAAGACATTGCATCGGATGCAGGAAGACCTCAGCCTGTGGTGATTCTCGAGCACTGGCAGGGCGAGGATGAGGAGAAATATCTTGCAAACCTCGGTATGCACTGCTGGCGCAATACGAATAATGCCTATCGTCAGTGTGCGATGGGCTATCCTGACGGAGGAGACCTCTGGAATGCATGGTCAGGAAGCAACGGCATGAGACACGGCGGCTATGTCTCCTATATGGAGAGCCACGATGAGGAGAGGATGCAGGCAAGCATTCTTTCGTATGCCACTGCTCCGTTCAAGGAAGACGTTTCGGAAAGAGTCAGGAGAAACGCCCTTGCAGCGGCATTCTGCCTGACGGTTCCGGGCCCGAAGATGCTCTGGCAGTTCCAGGAACTCGGCTATGACGTATCCATTAACTCCGGAGGCAGGACTTCTAAGAAGCCTGTGCACTGGGACTATTATGAAGACCCTGACAGGAAAGCCGTCTACGACCATTATTCCGATCTGATGGAATTCAGACACGACAATCCGGAGTTTTTCACCGGCGACGCGAATTTCTCATGGAAAGTAGGCTATGACGACTGGACAACAGGCCGTTTCATCACCTGCACTTCTTCCGACGGAAAATCTTTCGTGGTTGCGGGAAATTTCGATTCGCAGGCCCGCAGGATATATGTAGCCGTGCCTTCTGCCGGAACATGGACAGATTACCGGAATCCTTCCAAGTCGTATACGGTATCATCTCAGGACGAACGTATAGCCGTCGAACTCGGTCAGGGCGAATACATACTTATGACAAATTTCAATTACAGTGTTGACAATGAACAGTAACATATTGAAAATATCGGTTGCTGCGGCGGTTCTCGCCGCAGCAACATCATTGTCCGGATGTTCCGGACAGTCAGAACAGAAAGCCTCCATTCATCCCGACTGGTCGTACAATGCAGTCATTTATGAAATGAATGTCCGGCAGTACACGCCGGAAGGCACATTCGATGCTGCGGCAGAACAGCTGCCGCGCCTTCAGAAACTCGGAGTGGATGTAATCTGGCTGATGCCTGTCTATCCTATCGGTGTGGACCAGAGAAAAGGAACACTCGGTTCGTACTATGCCATTTCCGACTATTGCGCGATAAATCCGGAATTCGGGACGATGGAAGACTTCGACGAGTTTCTTTCGAAGGCTCATGACGCCGGTTTCAAGGTGATTCTCGACTGGGTGGCGAACCATACTTCGCCGGATGCCGTGTGGGAATCCGAAAGGCCGGCCGACTGGTATGTCCGTGATTCTCTCGGCAATACCGTTACCCAGTACGACTGGACGGACATAGCCGAACTCAACTATGACAATCATGACATGAGGGAGGAGATGCGGAATTCCATGCGTTTCTGGCTCGACAAGGGCGTGGACGGTTTCCGCTGCGACATGGCCTGCGAAGTGCCGATGGATTTCTGGCGGGAGACGCTGCCGGAGCTCCGCCGCGAATATCCGGGGACATATTATCTTGCCGAGGGAGAGAATCCGCAGCTGCATCAGGATGCTTTCGATGCTTCCTATGCGTGGGAGCTTCACCATCTGCTGAACGATATTGCCCGGGGCAAAAAGGGTGGGGAAGAATTGGCTGCCTATATCGAGAAGGATGCTGCAGCATGTCCTCCGGAGGCTTTCAGGCTGATGTTTACGTCGAATCATGACGAAAATTCGTGGGCAGGAACCGAGTTCGAGAGAATGGGGGATGCTGCCGAGGCGATGGCGGTGCTGACGTTCACTCTGCCGAACGGCCAGCCGCTCATATATACCGGTCAGGAGATGGGGTGGAACCACAGATTCGAGTTTTTCGAGAAGGATCCCGTTCCGGCCTGGGAGGAGAACGGATATACGGATTTTTATAAGAAAATGATCGGTATCAGGCATGCCAATCCGGCTTTGTCGGCAGGGGAGCGCGGAGGGAAGTTTGAGGTCGTTTCCGCGTCGGACAGTGCGTTCGTCTTTACTCGTACTCTGCCAGGAAACAGTGTGAAGGTTTCCGTGCAGCTCTGTCCTCCATGGTCCTGGGACATTTCGACAGATGAGGCGGAGTGACATATGCGTCGGCAGCTGCCGACACATATGTCATCTCGAGCGCAGTCGACAGATCTGTTTACAATCAAAATATCATACCATGAAACATCTGAAAACCCTAATAATGTCCACCGCCATCGCCGGCGCAGTCTCCTGCGGAAACAACACTCTCTCCGATACCTCATCCATACCAGAGGCCGGAGACAAAATCTCAAGGGTCGAGCCCTTGTCCTGGTGGACCGGAATGAAGACCCCTTTGCAGCTTCTTGTGCAGGGCGAACGAATTTCGGACTTCGATGTCCGGATGGAAGGAGGCAGCGGAGTAAATGTGAAAGCCGTGCACAAGGCCGACAGCCCGAATTACCTGTTTGTGGATGTGGAGATATCCGGGAATGCCGCTCCGGGCACATACTGGCTCGTATTCAGCCGGGACGGGGAAAGTTTCAAATATCCATATCGGATTGAGGCACGCGCCGAAGGCTCCGCTTCCCGCAAAAGTTTTACCACCGCCGACATGATATATCTGATCATGCCGGACCGCTTTGCCAACGGCGACCCGTCCAACGACTCTACCGGGGATACGGCAGAAAAGGCTGACCGTCAGGAATTTTTCAGCCGTCACGGAGGCGACATACAGGGAATCATAGACCACCTTGACTACATCTCCGACCTCGGGGCGACTGCGATATGGTGCACTCCTTTGCTGCTCGACGACGAGCCGGAAGGCTCCTACCACGGCTATGCATGCTCTGACTATTATCATGTCGACCCTCGTTTCGGCACGAATAAACTGTATCGGGAATTTGTGGACAAGGCCCATGAAAAAGGCCTGAAAGTGATAATGGACATAGTCACGAACCACTGCGGGACTGCGCACTGGTGGATGAAGGACCTGCCGTTCAGGGACTGGATACATCAGTTCGACGAATATACGGGGACTAACGTATGCTTTTCCACGAACATGGATCCCAATGCCTCGAAATATGATTTGAATCTGCAGGAAAGCGGCTGGTTCGTGCCGTCCATGCCTGATATGAATCTCGATAACCCGTTTGTGCTCAGCTATTTCAAGCAGTGGGCCGTATGGTGGATCGAATATGCCGGTTTGGACGGCTTCCGCGTGGATACCTATCCGTACAACGAAAAGTTCCCGATGAGTGAGTGGTGTGCCGCCGTCCTGAACGAATATCCCGATTTCAACATAGTAGGGGAGTGCTGGACCTCATCCATACCTCAGCTCGCCTATTGGCAGGGAGGAAATGCGAACAGGGACGGTTTCGACTCTCATCTGCCTTCGATTATGGATTTCCCGCTTCAAGAGGCCATCTGGAGGGGCGTCCCTACGGATTCTCAGGGCTGGGGCGAGGGCATGACCCGGATTTACGACTGTCTTTCGCATGATTTCGTATATCACGATCTCTCCAGGATGATGATTTTCCCTGGCAACCACGACACCGACAGGATAGGGGATGTGCTGAAGCACAATGCCGACAGACACAGGATAGTGATGGCCATGATGGCTACCATGCGCGGAATCCCTCAGATTTTCTACGGAGATGAGATGATGTTCGTGTCGAAGGACAGGTCTCAGGGCCATGGAGGCCTTCGCGTGGATTTTCCCGGAGGGTGGAAAGATGATGAGTTCGATCTGTTTTCTGAGGGTGGCCGGGCTTCGGCCAATGTCGGTACGGACGGCAAGCCTGTGCCTCAGGGCCAGATAGCTGCACTGCACGACTATACTAAGAAACTGTTTCAGTGGAGGAAAGGGAAGAAAGTGATTCACGACGGAAAGACGATGCATTTCCTGACCCGCGACAACACGTATGCCTATTTCCGTTATGACGATACCGATGCGGTGTTCGTGTTCATAAACAATTCGAGGGGAAAGAAGCGGATTCCGTGGTCGCATTATGCCGAAATAGCTTCCGGCCTTCATGACGGCCGCAATGTCTTGACCGGAGAGGCTGCCGAAGTGTCGGATTCTACGGTCGTCGGGCCGCGTCAGGTCCTGATCGTCGAGTACCAAAGATGAATATGAGGGCGCCCCTCACTGTCATCTCGAGCATAGTCGAGAGATCTGCTATCCCTGTTGTCATCTCGAGCATAGTCGAGAGATCTGCCAGCCCTGTTGTCATCTCGAGCATAGTCGAGAGATCTGCTTATATAAAGAACTATTATAATTAAAATACTACCACAATGCATGTAAAACCAATATTGATCGTAGCATCATTGGTCGCCGCAGCGACCACCCTGTCGGCCGGAAATATTGCCCCGAAAGGGGTAGAAGAACTTTCGTCGCCCGACGGAGACCTTTCCCTCAAATTTACTGTCACGGAAAGAGGCGAGCCT
>CALUSD010000109.1 GCA_944323295.1 uncultured Bacteroidales bacterium
GGACCGGGCATATAAGGATAACGAATGCGTTGCCCGGAAGGGCAATAATGGGGGTGCATATCCCTGAAATGAAAAAATTGGCGGGGGAGATGGTGCGGGGAGAGAATGCCGCCGGGTTGATAAGCGGTTTCGAAAAGGAGGCGAGAAAGGGGAGGACGGCTCTGACTCACGAGGAGATGATGGTGTGGGGGATGATGATAAACGGTTTCCGTCCGGAACGTTATGGCTGCGGGAGTGATGCCAAAGTGCGGATGCTCATGAATTTCGTCCCGCATATCGACAACTGGGCCGTATGCGATACTTTTACGAGCGGCGCGAAGTGGCTCGGAAAATTGGAAGGCGGCTGGGATGTGCTCTGCAGGTATTTTGCTTCCGACAAAGAGTTCGAAGTCCGTTTTGCCACTGTCGCGGCAATGTGTCATTTTCTCGACAGGAAGTTTCTTCCGCGGATTTTCTTCCGTTTTGACAGTCTCGATTTCAGTCGGATATCATCGGAGTATGCCGGTCCGTCGGAAGTAAAGGCCGCAGGCGGTGCGGATGCGGTATTGGAGGCAGGCATGGGAGTGGTCACAGGAGAATCTCCTTATTATGTACGGATGGGTGTGGCCTGGTGTCTGGCGACCGCGTTGGCTAAATTTCCGGACGATACCCGCGGCTATCTGCGTCATTCCCGTCTGCCGGACGATGTTCTGAAACTTTATGCACGCAAGGCCCGCGAGTCTTTCCGTACGCGCGATATTTCGCCGTTCTGACAGAAAACGACCCAAAAGGGTACTTTTGAAATTTCTCCTTTTGGGTCGTTCGTTTCTCTGAACGGTAGAGGCCGTTCTTTTATTCAGCCGTTGTCGCTTCCGGCGACATCATGATTTCGATGAAATTGCCCTGTTCTACGATTTCCTTTACGGCAGCCTTGACATTCTCAGCATTTATATCGGCGATGGCAGCTTCGTATTCCTTGTCGAAATCAGTCCCATGCTCGTAATAATACTTGAGATTCGACAGCCAGTAGCTGTTCTTGATTCTCGATTCCGGGAGATTCTTCTTGAAGTTCTCGACGGTCATGGTCAGCTGCTCTTCGGTAGGCCCTTCATTCATGAGCTTCATCAGCCCGTCCACTGCGGCTTTCCTGAGCTTGTCGGCAGACTCCGGATTGGTGTCGAAGAACACCTGGATCATGGCCTTGTCCTTAGGCTTGTCCTGAAGAACGAAACTGATGCTGGCTCCGTATGTGCCGCCTTCTTCCTCGCGGAGCGTGGCTACATATATCATATCCATGATGTATTGCGCAGCATCCATCATCACCTGTTTGTGTATGGAGTAAGGGATATATGAAGAGTATACCTGGAATACGGTGCTCTTAGGGGTTTCCATCCTTACGTTGAAGTGGTCTTCGACTTTGCCTTTCACCATGTCTTCATGCCTGTCTATCCATTCGTGCGCCTTTTTGCCTTTCGGAAGGGAGCCGGCGTATTTTTCGACCAACGGTTTCAATGTGTCCGGATCGACATTTCCTATGATGACTAACGTAGCTCCTGCAATATTGTCGAACAGCGACGTGTAGACTCTTTCGATAGTGGCAAGGTTAGCCTTGTCGAGCACTTCTTCGCTGATGATGAACCGTCTCGGGTTACCGTCATACAGTACCTTGTTCATTTCTTTCTGCAGTTTGAAGCTCGGCTGGTTCTCCACATTCGGAAGCAGCGCCCTGAGCTGGGCCATGCCGGTCTCGAATTCGCTTTCATCGAAGCGAGGCTCCATAAAGGTCAGATACAGAAGCTGGAAAGCAGTTTCGAGGTCTTTCGGAGATGATGAAACACCTATGCCGTGGCTCAATGCTCCGATGTATGCGGATGCGCTGACATTCTTTCCTGCCAGGATTTTAGGAAGGTCTGCGCCAGAGAAACCGGCAAGCCCTGAATTCTGCTGGAAAACACCGAAAATGTTGTCTTCGAACGATGGAAGGTCTTCCGTTTCGATGAGAGAGCGTCCGCCATCCATATACAGCTGCATCATCACCTGGTCTTTCTCGTATTCGGTAGGAAGTACGACTACTTTCAACCCGTTTTTGAGAGTCCATTCAGTAGCTCCGTAGATAGTGGTCTTTTCTTTTTTCACGGGAGAGCCTTTGAGTGAGGCCGGATCCAGGAGCGGAATATCGTAGCTTTTGGTCTCGTTGGCCTGGATTTCCGAATTTTTCACCTCTTCAAGAGCATTCGTGAAGTCGGTTTCCACCGGCTGTACGAGGCCGTCCTTTTCTGGCGCCTTGTACAGAATGATCATGTTTTCGTCAGTGATCAGTTTTTCTGCGAACTGGTTGATGATTTCCGCAGGAATCTGGCCTGAAATTGCCTTGGCTATTTCAAATTCGGTTTCCGGCTCCATGTAAGGATAGTTGTCGAAGAAGTTTGAAATATAGCTCTGTATGAAATCCGCATTTTTCCGAGAGTCGGCACTCTTGGCCTGGCTTTCATAGTAGCTGAGCAGGTTTTCCTTTGCACGGTTTATTTCGTCCTCAGAGAAACCGTAAAGTTTCATCTTTTCGATTTCCGTCATGTAGGCCTTGAATGCTTCGATGCTTTCACCGTCGCGGCATGAAATGCTGCCCATCGCCACTTCGCAGGTCTCGCACAGCCCGGCGACGCCGAAACTTGCATTCAGGAACGGTGCGTCAGGACGGGAAGTGATATCGTTGAATCTTTCGTTCATGACGAAGTAGATGATATCCTTTATGTAGTCCATGGTGAAACCGAGATCGGTGCTGTTGAGCTCTTCCGGCATCGTTTTATGCTTCCACATCACTGTCAGCGTAGTGGACGATGCTTCCGGATCGGTAATGATGCCGACTACAGGCTCCGTGTTCCCCGGTATTTCGATCACGGCTTTCGGCTGCGGATTTTCCTGTGCAGGGATATCGCTGAACAAAGTCTTGATTTTGTTCTCTATCTGGTCCACATCCACATCTCCTACGACGATGACTGCCTGCAGGTCCGGACGGTACCACGTATGATAGAAATTCGTAAGGCTTTCCGGTTTGAAAGTCTTGAGGTTTTCTTCGCTTCCGATCAGGGTGCATGTAGCGTATTTCGAGTCTCCGAAGTAATATGGCAGGGATTTTTCGTGCATCCTCCAGTCTGCCGTTCTTCTGGTCCTTCTTTCTTCGAGTATCACTCCGCGCTCGGCATCGATTTCAGCCGGATCGCAGGTCACGTAATGCGAGTAGTCATGCAT
>CALUSD010000110.1 GCA_944323295.1 uncultured Bacteroidales bacterium
CCGAAAACGTGAAGTACTCGAAATTGGAGATGTCGCGGATGACAGCCGACCTGAAAATGAAAGAGCGCTGTATCCAGTTCACGAACACTTCCGCAAGTACGAATATGGGAGAAATGTACTTCGAAGGCTTCTATTCCACCCGGACGAAAAAAGACCTGAAGACAGGTTTCAACATGAATTTCTTGAATATAACCGCGGAAAAAGTCATAGAAATGCTGCCGGCGGTAGACAGTCTGATGCCGATGCTGAAATCGTTCAAGGGAGAACTGAATATGGAAATGGCTGCGACAGCGGACATAGATACTGCCATGAACATAAAGATTCCGACTATCAACGGTATAATCAGGATAGGAGGCAGCCACCTCACGCTCCACAATGACGAGAGCGTAAAGCAAATCGCCAAAATTCTGAAATTCAAGGACAGGGAAAACAGCTACATAGATAAAATGACCGTAGAAGGCGTCATATCGGACAACAAACTCGAAATTTTCCCTTTCGTACTGAAAATAGACAGATATACGCTGGCCATGAGCGGAGTTCAGAATTTGGATTCGTCTTTCAAATACCATATTTCCGTCATTGAATCGCCGTTGATATTCCGTATAGGCATCGACCTGCAGGGGAATTTCGACGATATGAAATTCAAGATAGGCAAACCGAAGTACAAGAATACGAATGTACCGGTATTCTCCTCTGCCGTGGACCGCGCAAAACTGAATCTGGCAGAATCCATCAGGAATATCTTCCAGAAAGGCGTGGATGAGGCTGTCCGCGAAAACAGGAAACAGCAGGAAATAAACGACTACAAGAACAGGATAGACTATGTCCAGGCTGTCGACGAACAGTTAGACACGCTGACATCGGAAGAACAGGAATCTCTGAATATGGAATAAATGTGCCCGTTCCGGGCAATGCCGGTACGGCTTCACGCAAACAGGAATCATGAACAGTCAGGAATACATAGAAGTCTCGATGAAAATCGAGCCGTTCAGCGAAGAAAACGCTGAAATACTGATGGCCGAATTGGATGAAGTGCCATTCGAATCGTTTACGGTAGAAGAACCATTTCTGAAAGGATATATTCCCAAGGAAAACTACAGTGCGCAAATGCTGAAAATAGAACTCAGCGGTCTCGACGTGGATTTCGGAGTGGATTTCAGCGCGACGCTGATCCCGCCATGCAACTGGAATGCCCTGTGGGAGGAGCAGTTCACCCCTATCGTAGTAGATGGGAAATGCACTGTCAAGGCTACTTTCCACAAGGGTCTGAAACGGACGAGGTTCAATATCACCATAGACCCTAAGATGGCTTTCGGAACAGGGCATCATCAGACCACCTACATGATGTGCCACGCCATAATGGAGAACGAACGGGAAGTCAAGGGAAAAATAGTGATGGACATGGGTTGCGGGACGGCCATCCTGGCTATCCTGGCAGCGAAGATGGGTGCGGCACATACTTACGGCATAGACATCGACGCAATAGCCGCGGTATCCGCTTTCGACAATGCTAAGCTGAACAGGGTTTCCAGACATGTCGAAACGTATTGCGGCGACGCATCCCTCCTTCAAATGGGGAAATACGACATTCTCTTGGCCAACATCAACAGGAACATCCTCATAGAAGATATCCCCACCTATTCAAGAAGCCTGAAAAACAACGGTCTGCTTATTGTCAGCGGCTTTTACACCGAAGATCTACCCATGATTTCAGCCGTCGCATCCGGCTACGGTTTTGAACTGATAAAATCGGACAGCATCGATAACTGGTGCTGCGCGCAATACAGGAAAAGGGCCTGAAAGAGTTTTGTTTTTCAGGTTTTTTATCTCTATCTTTGCAGACCTTTGCGGGCGTGTTGTAATTGGTAGCCAAGCCAGACTTAGGATCTGGTGCCGCAAGGCGTATGGGTTCGAGTCCCTTCGCCCGCACAAAAAATCCCTGCTAATCGTTTGATTGGCAGGGATTTTATTTTTATCAAGGTGTAAATTTACCAGAAAATCAGACTACTGAGCCTGGGTCTGGGCTGCGGCCTGGCGTGCGGCCATTACGGATTCGATAGTCTTGTCCGCAGGGATATTGAGGGCCGTTCTGGCTTCCGGAGTAAGATTGATGCTCTGCGCTTCGTCTATGTACAGCAAGGAGTTCGTGTCATAAACATAAATGACGCCCTTTTCCTTGGCAAGATTCTTCACTACATCCTGTGCTTTCTGATATATCGGAGCCATAAGGGAATTCTGCAACTGGGTCATGTCCTGTTGGATAGCCTGTTCGAACTCCTGGATTCTGTTCTGAATTTCGCCGAGTTCACGCTGCTTGCTTTCCCTTACCGCAGGAGTCCATGAAGCCTGCTTTTCGTTGAACTGGTCGTATTTGGACTGGAATTCGGCCACCATGCTCGAATATGTCTCCTGGGCCTCGTTATTGGCGGCCTCGAGCTGTACCATGGCAGAATCGGCCTCCGGCATGAGCTGGACTAATTCATTGAAATTGACATGTGCAAATTTTGTCTGTGCAGTAGCAGCAACGCTGAACAATGCTACAGACGCTGCTATCAAAAAAACTCTTTTCATATAATAATTTTCGTTATTGATTTCTCTATCGGCAAAACCGAAACATTGTGCTAATATAGCAAAAATTTTTCTATACCGTATACATCATGCAAGTTCTTAGAACTGCTGTCCTATCACGAAGTGGAACTGGCTGCCGCCATTGACAGGATCATCGAAGCCCCAGCCCCAGTCTACTCCAAGCAGACCGACTACCGGCAGATAAACCCTGACGCCCACTCCGGCAGACCTCTTGATCTGGAATGGATTGAAATCCCTGATATCGGACCAGCAGTTACCGCCCTCCAAGAAGACCAAAGCAAAAATAGTAGACTGCGGCTGCAATACGACAGGATAACGAAGCTCTACCGTGAACTTGTCATACACGTTTCCGGAATATGCATATCCCTGGGAACTGTATTGAGAAAGCGCATACGGAGTGAGGGAATAGTTTTCATATCCCCTGAGGGCTATGACCTCCTGTCCGTAGGTGTTGTATCCCGACATACCGTCACCGCCCACGAGGAATCCCTCGAACGGAGAATAACCCCAGTTTCTGTTGTAGTAACCGAGATAGCCGAACTGTGCGCGGGCCATCAGGACAAGGTCTCCGACAAGTTTCGTATAAACGGTTCCCTTGAACGACCATTTATGATACTCGATCCACTTGTATCTGTCGCCCGAAGACTGCTTTGAATAATCGATATCCTTGTAGGAAGCTACTTTCGTAGGATTGCCGTCGGCATCCAAAACCCCTTTGTCCCGTTTGCGAAGCAGCGAATACGGAGGTGTCAGCTGGAGGGAAAGGCTGAATTCCGATCCCTGGCGTGGATAGATGATCTGGTCGGTGGAATTTCTCGACAGACTCAGCGTATAACTCAGGTTATGCGAGATACCGGTATCGAAAATGAAACTTCCCGGCCACTGCTGGAGCCTGTATGTCTGCCAGCTCAGCTGATTGTACAGGACGAAATAGTTGTCAGGCCATTTCAGGCGGCTTCCGATACCGGCTGCCACTCCGTACACTTCGAAAAATTCGTCATTGTTGAATACGTCGAATATCGGGTATGAGTTGGTCTGCCTCGAATAATATGCGGAAATGCTTAATGACGTCGGTTTTTTCCCGAAAAGCCAAGGCTCCATGAAGCTCGCGGAAAGACTCGTGTAATACGTACCGTTAGTCTGGAATCTTATGGCAAGATTCTGGGCATCGCCGAGCGGAACCGGGCGCCATGCGGACTTGTCGAAGAAACGGCGGGTAGAGAAATTGTTGAAACTTACTCCGACCGTAGCCACGAAAGTATTTCCGCCCCATCCTCCTGAAAGTTCGAGCTGGCTCGACGGCTTTTCAGTCACATTGTAGACAAGGTCCACAGTATTGTTCAACTGGTTGGGAATGATGGAGTAGCCTTTGGTAGGATCGGCTATGGCCTCCGCATCGAACTGTCCGAGAGAAGCAATCTCCCTGATGGAGCGCTCGAAGTCGCTCTGGCTGAACAGATAGCCCGGACGCGTAAAAATCTGGCGGCGCACCACCCTCTCGTTGGTAAGATCGTTGCCGTTGATGATGATATTGTTCAAAGTAGCCGGTTTTCCCTCGACGATTCTCATCTCCACATCCACGGAATCGCCTTCTATATTCAGCTCTACCGGCTGTATGTTGAAAAAGAGATAACCGTTGTCCCTGTACAGTTTCGAGACGTCGTATTCGTTCTGCTTGCCGCCTCCGAAAAGCCTGTGCTCCATGGTCACGACATCATAGACATCTCCCTTGTTTATCATCAGGATGGCATTCAGATCATCGGTGGAATACACTGAATTTCCCGTCCAGGTAATATCCCTGAAATAGTATTTCTTGCCTTCGTCTATGGTGAAATCTATCTGAAGCCTTCCCGGTTCCAGATAATATATGGTATCCTTGATGATTCTGGCATCGCGATAACCGGCTTCATTGAATGCGCTTATGAGGTTTTTCTTGTCGTTCTCGTATTCCTTCTCATTGAATTTCTTCGAACTGAAGAAATTTATAAGCCTTTTGTCCTTGGTCTTCTTCATCGAACGGACGAGCTTTCCTTCCTTCACGCTCAGACTGTCCCCGAAAGTGATTTTCTGGATTTTCACTTTCGGCCCCTTGTTGACGCCGAAATTGACGGTAATGGCGCTTTTGATAAGCGTATCGCGTTTAGTCGACACCTTTACCTCCGTCCGGAGAAAGCCTTTTTCCTTGTAATACCTCTTTATTATGTCCGTAGATGTCTTGGCTACATAGTCGGAAAATTCGCCGCCCCTTTTCAGATTCAGTCTTTCCTGGAGCTCTTTCTGCTCTCCGGACTTCACGCCTGAAAACGTCCACCGGGAAACCCTCGGACGTTCCACCACACGTATCTTGAAAAACGCAGTATCATTGGACGGAGCGATGGAATCTATCACCATCGTGACATCTTCGAAATACTTCTGAAGCCAAAGCCTGGTCACCACCGCAGAAAATTCCTCGCCCGGCACAGTCACTTCGAATCCTGGCTGAATACCGGAAATTTTCAGAATCTGGTCCGAATTTATATACTTGTTCCCTTCGACGGAAATACCTCCGACTACATATTTTTTCGGATTATTATAATCAACTGTGATTTCTTTTTCGCTTTCCTGAGCACCCAGTCCGATACCTGCCATGAAAAAGACAGACAAAAAAGAAATTAAACGACATATTCCCATTTTCCCAATCAAATTCAAGATGTCAATTTATTTACAAATGTGCAAAGATATGAAATTATTTAACTTTACCATACCGCCTGTCCCTTTTTGCATAGGTCTCCATAGCCGCACGGAACTCCCGCTTTCTGAAATCCGGCCACAGCACATCGCTGAAAAGGAGTTCGGAATACGCCCCCTGCCATAAAAGATAATTGCTCAGACGCATTTCCCCCGAAGTGCGGATAATCAAATCGGGATCCGGAATACCTGAGGTCACTAAATACCGGTCGAATCCCGACGGCTCGAGCGCCATCAGTTCTTCCCCGCGTTCAGGATGCCGCGCCATCTCCGCGGCAAATTTCTTGGCAGCCTGAAGTATGTCCCATTTTCCGCTGTAACTCAGAAAAACTATCAGTGTCAGAGTACGGTTTTCCATAGTCTTTTCCATGCAGTCATCGATAGCCGCATTCAGTTCCCCGGAAAGCCGGCTGCGGTTGCCCAACACCATAAACCTGATACCATTGTCCGCAAAAGCGGACAATTCCTCTATCATGGATTTGAACATAAGGCCCATGAGGGTATCGATCTCGCTCTGCGGCCGGCCCCAGTTTTCCTCTGAAAAGGCATAAAGAGACAAATATTTCACGCCGCACTCCACGGCCGCCTCGGTACATGCCCTTACGCTTTCCACGCCTTCCGCATGACCTGCAGTCCGCTCGAGGCCTCGCTCCTTGGCCCACCTGCCGTTTCCATCCATTATTATGGAAACATGGACAGGTACTTTCATCGTATCGGTTTCCATGACTTTATCTTCCATTTCTTATATCTTCGCCCCAAAACAGTTTGGTAGTCAACGCCTTTATAAAATTCGAGCCGGCAAGTCTCACCCGTCTCAGCGGGAAACGCGCCGTTGATATCTCCATTTTCAGCCCGGTGGACACTTCTATGCTTCTGTTGTCTATGGTAAAGAACACTTTCTCGTCTCGCGCCCTGAGAGCAAGCGAAATTTTCGAGCCGTCAGGGACTACGAGCGGTCTGACATTAAGATTGTGAGGAGCGATCGGAGATACTATGAGCACCTTGGATTCAGGCATCACGATGGGCCCTCCGACACTCAGGGAATAAGCCGTCGAACCGGAACTCGTCGCCACCAAAAGACCGTCGGCCCAATACGTAGGCAGAGGACTCCCGTCTATGCAGACATCCACGCCGAGCATTGCCGGCCCCGCCCTGTGCACGGTGATTTCGTTCAAGGCATACGGACAAAGCCTTTTCAGGGCTTCGTCGCTGTCATCTGCAAAAGAGGCTTTCAGGAGAGTCCTTTCCTCGACAGTGAATTTCCCGGCCAGAATTTCTTCCACCACGCCGTCGGGAGTGTTTTCTGACAGAAAACCGAGCCTGCCGAGATTTATTCCCAGTACAGGAATACCGCTGTCGCCGACAATAGCCGCGGAAGACAGGAAAGTACCGTCTCCGCCGACACTTACGAACAGATCCGTGCCGGACTCGATTCCGTGATCTTCCCTGATTTCATATACGATGCATCCGTTCGAGACGAATTTGCCAATCAGTCCTAAATACCGTGCATCTTTTTCCAAACGTCTGTTTCTCAAATAAACCGCAACTTTCATCTTTGCTTCAGTCAGTTATAATGCCCGGACACGCGAAAAACGCAGCCGGGACACGGATGCTGGAATTATTCCCCAAAATTACATTTATTTCTATGATTCGCCCCATATAATCGACGATTTTTGATATTTTTATTCGGAAATGTCTACTTTTTCCCGGAAGTTGGCACCAACTTCCAATAATTATGTATTTTTGTCGCCTGTTTTCAGAATTTGTTGACAAAAATACGGAAATGACAAGATTAAGTGTGAATATAAACAAGATAGCGACTTTGAGGAATGCCCGCGGAGGAAATCTGCCTGACGTGGAAAAAGCCGCTGTCGACTGCGAAAGATTCGGGGCGGAAGGCATCACCGTACATCCGAGACCGGATGAAAGGCACATCAGGTATTCGGATGTCAGGCTCATAAAACCGCTGCTGAAAACCGAAATGAACATAGAAGGAAATCCGATACCGAAATTCATAGACCTTGTAAAGGAAGTGAGACCGGCCCAGGTCACTCTCGTGCCGGATGCGGAAGACGCCATCACATCGAATGCAGGATGGGATACCTTGAAAAACCGGACATTCCTGACCGAAATCTGCGATGAATTCAGGAAATGCGGGATCAGAACTTCCATTTTCATAGACCCCGTTCCGGAAATGGCGGAAGGAGCTGCAGCATGCGGATGCGACAGGGTGGAACTTTACACGGAATCCTACGCCCGGCTTTTCGAGACCGGACCCGAAAAAGCGATTGCACCTTATGTAAGAACGGCAGAGGCCGCGAGAGCCTGCGGAATAGGACTGAATGCGGGGCACGACCTGAATCTCGAAAATCTCGGATATTATATAAGTCGCATTCCATGGACGGATGAAGTTTCCATCGGCCATGCCATCATCTGCGATGCGCTTTACATGGGATTGGAGAAAACTATCGAGGCATATCTTTCCAAAATTAAGAAGCTGTTTTAAATTTTCTGATTATCTTTGTACGATTCGCGCATCGAAACCACAGATGCGGACTACCTGATTATTAACTTGAATAAAATACGAATAATGAAAAACGTACCATTCATCCTCAGCATCGCAGCTGTCGTCATCGCCCTCGCAGCAGGGGTCTATTCATTGGTTCAAAGCCCTAAATCCGACAAAAGCCAGGCCGTTTCAGGGTCAGACTCCACGAGCGTAGCCATGGCTACTTCCGGAATAGTATATGTGGACTTGGACAGAATCGTTCAGGAATACGACATGGCAAGCGATCTCGGCGCAGTCGTGGAAACAAAGGTGAAAAATATCCAGGACGAAGTGACGCGCCGCGGCAAAAACCTCGAGAACGAAATGATAGAGTTCCAGAACAAGATAAACAAAGGTCTCATCACGCGTTCCGTAGCGGAAGTCCAGGGACAGGAACTCCAGAAAAAAGAAGCGGAATTCAATGAATACGCAAACCAGAAAAACAACGAAGTCATCGAAGAACAGACCGTGATGATGAATCAGATAGCGGACGCCATCCAGACTTTCATCAACAAATACAACGAGGAAAAGAAATATACCATGATCCTCACCAACCAGAGAGGCGTTCCGGTCATCACTGCAGATCCTTCATTGGACATCACGGACGATGTCATAGCAAAACTCAACGAAGAGTATATCAAGGAAAAGAACAAAAACAACAAATAATTGAAAATAGCCATACTGTCCTGCTTCTACCCTTACAGGGGAGGGATATCCCAGTTCAATGCATGTCTGTATGAAGAATTGGGCAGGGAACATTCCGTAAAAGCATTCAATTTCAAAAGGCAATATCCGGAATTTCTCTTTCCGGGGAAGACGCAGTATGTGACACCGGATGACGAGGCCGTGAAAATCGAAAGCGAAAGGCTTTTGGACACGGCCGATCCTTTTTCCTATATCTCCACTTACAGAAAGATACGCAGGTGGAATCCTGATCTGCTCATCGTCAGATACTGGATGTCATGGTTCGCTCCATCATTGGGATATGTCACTCGCAGGATGAAGGGAAAGTGCAAGGTAATATCGATACTCGACAATGTCATACCTCACGAGCCGAAATTTTTCGATACTCCTTTCACGAAATATTTTCTCAAGGGAAGCGACGGCTGCATAACGCTGTGCGAGGCAGTGGCCGAGGATCTCCTGAAACTGAGGCCGGACATCAGATACAAGGTCCTTCCTCACCCGCTCTATTCGCATTTCGGAGCAAAGAAGAGCCGCATGGAAGCCGAAGACAGGCTCGGACTTGAACACGGCAAAAAGAATATCCTGTTTTTCGGTCTTATCCGGGAATACAAGGGGCTCGACATCCTGATAGATGCCTTTTCCGGTCTCGGAGACGATTACCAGCTGATCATAGCAGGAGAGCCGTACGGTTCTTTCGAAAAATACGAAAAGATGATAGAGACTTCGGGGAAAGAACGTATCCACACCTACCTGCATTATATAAAGGACTCCGAAGTTTCGGACTACTTCTCCGCTGCAGATGTGGCCGTACTGCCATACAGAAGCGCTACCCAAAGCGGAATCAGCTCGGTATCGTACCACTTTGAAGTCCCCATGATAGTCACTGACACCGGCGGGCTGAAAGAAACCATCGGAGAAAAAGGCACGGGCATAGTGGCTCCGGAAATTTCCGCGGACGCGGTGAAAGCTGAAATCCTGAAATATTTCGATAACCCTCACATAAAAGAAAACTGCATCAGGAACATCGAAAAAGTAAAAAAAGAACTATCTTGGGAAACATTTTGTTCCGGACTGATAGATTTCAGCAAAACTCTGTAAATTCAAACTGATGAAACATATTCTGCATATCCTGACATTTCTGCTCTTGGCGACATCGGCTTATACCGGAATTTCCGCACAAGACTATACGCCCGTACCGGTCACGGTATCCAAGGAAAAGGTAAGGGTGGACGGAAAACTTTTTTATTCGCACATCGTTCTCGAACGGCAGACCCTGTATTCCATCTGCAAGGCATACGATGTCACCATGGAACAGATTTACGAAGCAAATCCTGCGGTCAAGGCCGAAGGGCTGAAAAAAAATGCAGTTCTTCTGATACCGTGCCCTGAAAAAAAAGCCGTCCAGCAGGAGGAGAAAGCCCCTGAACAGCCGGCCAAAGCAAAAAAAGAGAAACGTTCAGACAAGAAACAGACCATCCATACGGTGAAATGGTACGAAGACCTGGATGTCATCGCCGAAAAATACGGTGTGAGCGTCGAAGCCATCATGCAGGCCAACGGGCTGACCGGAAGAAAACTTTCCAGAAGACAGAAATTAGTGATTCCTGAAGCTACAGGGACGACAGTGCCGGCAGCCGCAGATACATTGGCGGTGGCAGACGGCCTGTCTGCCAATGCCGACAGCATGGAAAACGATAACCGCACCGATCCGGCATCCGCAGTCGGAGACAGAAATGTAAACGCCGTACTGATGCTGCCGTTCAACGCTTCGGGCGAAAAGCCGAGAAACGGAAGCATAGACTTCTACTGCGGGACATTGATGGCTGTCAAACAGGCCGGAGACTCCGGAGTCGACGTCGAACTGAGCGTCTACGATGTAGAAGGCGGCGTATTGCCGGTCACTCGGGAAAGGCTCGATGCCGCGGACATAGTCATAGGTCCCATATCGGCCGGAGACCTGTCCCGGCTTATGGTGAAGTGTCCGTCCGAGACTTTTGTCGTATCCCCGCTCGACCACAAGGCGGAATATCTCGGCAAACAATATGCGAATTTCATTCAGGCTCCCACCTCGTCTCTCACACTTTACGAAGACCTGGCCGGATGGATAAAGGAAGAAAGGCAGTCGGCTGAGGAAAAAGTCATAGTAGTCTATGAAAAAGGCGCGAGGAACATCGAAGAAGCCGGGATAATGAATACCATACTCGAAAAAGACGGAATCGCATTCAGCACATTCTCGTACAGCATTCTCGAAGGCCGCGACATACAGGAATCGCTGATGGGAATGATGAGTACCGAAGCTGCAAACAGAATACTCGTAATGTCGGAAAGCGAGGCTTTCGTAAACGACATGGTCCGCAATCTCAATCTTCTGATTCACGAAGATTATGATATCGTTCTGTACGGACCGTCAAAAATAAGGAATTTCGAAACCATCGAAGTCGACAATCTGCATAACACGAATTTCCATACATCGCTTGCCTACCATGTCGACTACGACAGGAAGGATGTGCGCGACTTCATAAGCCGTTACAGGGCATTGTTCAATACGGAGCCTACCCCATACGCATTTCAAGGCTATGACATAGCGTCATATTTCCTTAAAATATGCTCGGAATCAGGCCGGGAATGGAAAAATCGCTTGGAGACCGACCGCGAAGCCATGCTACAGACCGATTTCAGTTTCGAAAAGGTAGAAAACGGAGGCTATGTCAATACGGGGGTAAGACGGATTATTTACGGCCCCGACTATTCGATAACAGAGATTCCGCGTTAGCCACGGCAGCATCGGTCAGTTCCGAGCCGCTCAGCATTCTGGCTATTTCCATTACACGTTCACTGTCCGAAAGCCGTTTGATTTCGGATACCGTCCTGTTTCCCACGGAGGACTTGGAAACAAGATAATGCGCATCGCCTTTGGCAGCCACCTGAGGCAGATGGGTAATGGCAAAAACCTGCATGTGATTTCCCATGCCGCAGATAACAGACCCCATCTTGTCGGCCACGCTTCCCGAGACTCCGGTATCTATCTCATCGAATATCATTGCCGGCATATTTCCGTAACGTGCCATTATGGCTTTCAAGGCCAGCATTATACGGGACAATTCACCGCCGGAAGCACATTTTGAAACCTCGACAGGATTTCTTCCCGCAGCAGAGAACAGATATGTCACGGCATCGAAGCCGTCCGGTCCTTCTCCTGCAGGCGTGATCTCGACTCCGAATTCCGCGTCCGGAAGTTCCATCTCCCTGACAGTATCACGAATGGCTTCGGACAATTTTCCTGCAGCCGACTTTCTGACATCGGAAAGTGCGGCAGCCGCCTTGACCATTTTTCCTTTTTCCGCCGCTGCATTCTGCCTCAGATCGGCTAT
>CALUSD010000111.1 GCA_944323295.1 uncultured Bacteroidales bacterium
GAAAGCGAGCAGAAATGGGGGTGGCGCCCCTTAATAAGGGGCTGTCGCCACAGCGACTGGGGTTTAAGACAAACGGATTTCGAAGAAATCCTTAACGACTGTTCGACGAATTCCTTAGTCCTGAACAACATAATTCGTCGAACTGACGTTAATCAAGGGCGCGACGGACTCGCGCATGATCATTTCCGGGGAAAGTTCGATCTGGGACGTGATTTCACGATGGTTGGAAATGCTTTCGTTCAGAAGTTTGACGGCCATCTTTCCCATTTCGTCCACCATCTGGCCTATGCGCGTGATGGCAGGTTCCAAAAAGTCGAGATACATGTAATTGTCGAACGATACTAAGGAAATATCTTCCGGAATTCTGAGTTTTGCTTCCCTTATTGCCTTTATGGCACCTAATCCGATGTTGTTGCTCAGTGCGAATATGGCAGTAGGCCTGCGTCCGTCGTTCAGAAGCAGTTTTGTCTCCAAATAGCCGTTCTGTATGGAAAATTCATTGCCGACGACGATGGCGCGGTCTTCGATGCCGTTTTCTTTCAGGACTGCCGTGTACCCTTCTATCCGTTTCCTGTTCGTCATGGCTGTAGGCGGGCCCTGGATGCATGCTATGTTCTTGTGTCCGTTTCTGACTAAAAGGGAAGCGGCCATGTAGCCTCCGGCGAAATTGTTCGTGACCACGTACGGAAGACACGAATTTTCGTAGTATCTGTCCACAAGGATGATGGGGACGCACTGTTTGTTCGTTTGTTCGAGGTAGGCCGGGTCATTTCCGCACGGTACGATGATGATTCCGTCCACCTGCCGCGACAGGATGTTGGTGATGGCGGTATTCTGTATGTTTTCGTTTTCCATGGTATCCGCCACGATGGTGGTGTAGCCGTATTTGCGGGCTTCCACTATGATGACGCTGGCTATTTCGGCGAAGTATGGATTGGCCAAGGAAGGGACTAAAAGTCCGATGGTCTGGGACCTGTTTATGCGCAAATTTTTAGCAATCAGATTGGGGGTGTATCCGCACCGTTCCGCCTCGTCGAGAATGGTGTCCACCGTCTTTTTAGAAATGCGGCTCAAGTAGGCTTTATTGTTTAATACTCTTGATATTGTGGATTTCGAAAATCCGGTATTCTTCGCGATGGTCTCTAATGTGGCTTTCATGTCCGTCATGGTTTCGGTGCTGCGCAAAAATAACAAAAGTTTCGCTAATAATCGTGCAAATTCCGTGATTTTTTCGTTTTTCATGCCGCACTATCGGATTTTAATAAATACCTTTACTCTCCCGTACCACGATAACGCTGATATGCTAAAACCGATAGTATTATGTTTATTGTAAACAGTTATTCTCTTGCCGTATTGTTCTGTTTCATCACGATGCTCTGCTGGGGGTCGTGGGGCAATACGCAGAAACTCGCAGCAAAAAGCTGGAGATACGAACTCTTCTACTGGGACTATGTCATAGGCATGCTCCTTTTTTCTCTGCTTATCTCATTTACCATGGGAAGTTTCGGGTCGGGAGGGAGACCTTTTGTTGAGGATCTTTCGCAGGCCGAAGCCTCCAATATCCTGAGCGTCATCATCGGAGGCGTCATTTTCAATGCTTCAAACATTCTTCTTTCGGCTTCCACGTCCATTGCCGGACTCTCGGTGGCATTCCCGCTCGGAGTGGGACTGTCTTTGGTCTTGGGAGTCATCATTAATTATATAGGCGCCCCGAAAGGAGATCCTGTGATATTGTTTCTCGGAGTGGCGCTGATAGTAGTCGCCATCATCTGCAACGGCATTGCATCCGGACGGATGCAGAAGAGCGGGGAAAAGTCCTCTTCAGGTCAGAACGGGAAAGGACTGGCGCTTGCAGTAGTCGCCGGCGTGCTGATGTCGTTCTTCTACAGATTCGTGGCCAAGGCCATGGACCTCAATAATTTCGAACAGCCTGCTGCCGGAATGCTGACCCCGTACAGTGCGATTTTCATATTTTCAGTGGGCGTGGTGCTGAGCAACTTCCTGTTCAACACTCTCGTGATGAGGTATCCTTTCGTCGGTGAAAGAGTCTATTACAGGGAATATTTCAGGGGCAGTTTCAAGACACATCTTACAGGTATGCTCGGAGGTGCGGTGTGGTGCCTCGGTACGGCATTCAGCTACATAGCTTCCGGCCAGGCCGGCGCTGCCATTTCGTATGCTCTCGGGCAGGGCGCACCTATGATTGCCGCCATCTGGGGCGTATTCATCTGGAAGGAATTCAAGGGAGCCGACAGGAAGACGAATCTGCTTCTGACGATGATGTTCCTGCTGTTCGTTGCCGGCCTTGCGGCAATAATCATTTCAGGAGGCAACTGAAAACGACCACGATGATGGTGACCCGAAAGGGCTTCCTTTTGGGTCACCATCAATTGCTTAAATATATACACAACTGCTAATCACAAATTTTATGAAAAAAACAATTGCATTTGTCGTGCTGTTGTTCTGTACTGCCGCTGCAGTCCTGGCTCAGAATGCCGTTACTGGTACGGTGACCGACCGTAACGGCGAGCCTCTTCCTGGCGTGGCAGTGACGTTGGCCGGAAGCCCGACGCCTGTAGGAACGACGACAGACCTGGACGGGCACTTTGCATTGAGTGTTCCGGACGATGCCGTGCTGGAGTTTTCTTCGCTCGGCTACCATTCCGTCACGGTAAATATCACGGGGGGGGGTGGAGTTTATAATGTAACCCTTGAAGAAGACAACGAGCTTCTCGATGAAGTCGTCGTGGTTGGATTCGCCACTCAAAAGAAAGTGAATCTTACGGGAGCTGTCAGCACTCTTGATAACGAAGCTCTCGAATCGGTCCCGGTACACAATCCAGTATTGGCCCTTCAAGGCCAGATTCCGGGTCTTACCATCACTCAGAACAGCGGACAGCTTTACAATAATGGACCTTCAGTCCAGCTCAGAGGTCTTGCTACCATCGGCGAAGGCTCTTCCGGCTCGGTGCTCGTCCTTATAGACGGCATGGAGGGAGATCTGACAAATCTGAATGCTCAGGATATCGAAAGTATTTCAGTACTGAAAGACGCTGCCGCATCATCCATCTACGGATCCCGCGCTCCTTTCGGAGTGATTCTCGTGACCACCAAATCCGGCAAAAAGGGCAAGGCGCAGGTAAACTACAACAACAATTTCCGCTTCAAATCCCCTATCAACATGCCAGAAATGGCGGACTCTTACTCATGGGCCCTCTATTTCAATGAAGCATCGAACAATTCCGGCTCCGGAGACGACATCAGTCCGGCCCGTCTGCAAAGAATCCGCGACTACATGGACGGGAAAATCTCCTATAACACGATTCCGGCGGAAAACGGCATGTGGGGGACGGCTTACACCGAAGGAAACGACAATCTTGATTATTACAAGGTATTCTACAGCGATCTGACTACGGCACAGGAGCACAATCTCAGCATAAACGGAGGAACGGAAGCTGTCAATTATTATGTTTCCGCCAACTATGTGGATGAAAACGGTGTTCTCAACTGGGATCTCGACGGTCTGCAGAGGCTGAACATCTTCGGCAAGGTGAATGCGACACCGTTCAAGTTCCTGAGAATAGGATACAGCGCCCGTTTCATGAGGGAATGGTATCATCAGCCGACGTACATGCGTGATGATACTTTCCAGAATTTCGGAAAATGGACCTGGCCTGTGGGCCCGCTGTATGACCCTAACGGATATCTGTTCAACGATACGGCTCTCCAGATGATCGAAGGAGGGCAGACTACCATAAACAATACTACGTTCGTCCAGCAGTTCAATGTCGAATTCAAACCTTTGCCGGGCTGGAGAATCGTGGGCGACATCAATTTCAGGCACAGGAACTATTTCAACAAAACGGTCCAGCTTCCCGTTCATCAGATGAAAGTGGACGGCGTCTCCAAGGGCAGTGAATGGCCGTCCACATCTCCACGTTCGTATGTGGCGGAAGATGCCGGCAAGAACGAATTCCTGACGGTCAACGCCTATTCCGACTACGAGAGGACCTTTGCCGATGCCCACTATCTGAAAGTCATGGCCGGATTTCAGATGGAGATGTACAATGACAATGACGTATGGGCGAAAAAGGCTGGCATCATTGTCCCTGATGTCCCGACTATCAATACTTCTTCGGGGCTTGAAAACGGTAAATCCATACCTCCTGAAGTGTCCGGTGGCGGCGGCTCATGGCGGACAGTCGGTTTCTTCGGACGAATCAACTACAATTTCAAGGAAAGGTATCTCGCAGAGGTGAATCTCAGGTACGACGGTTCGTCCCGGTTCAGGATGGACAACAGGTGGGGCTTCTTCCCGTCATTTTCATTGGGCTGGAATATCGCCAATGAAACTTTTTTCGAGCCGGCGAAAACATGGATAGACATGCTCAAGATCAGGGCATCGTACGGCTCGCTCGGAAACCAGAACACGACTTCATGGTATCCGACCTATCAGACCATGGGCTTTTCGAATTCTTCCGGAGCCTGGCTGATCAACGGGGTCAAGCCTAACATCGCCTGGCCGCCTGCGCTGATAAGCATGCTTCTGACATGGGAAAAAGTCCGTTCGTGGAATGCCGGATTCGATTTCGGCGCATTCAACGGCAGACTGACAGGCTCTTTCGAATATTTTGTCAGACAGACCCTCGACATGGTAGGACCTGCAGACGAACTTCCGGTCATCCTCGGAACGTCCGTACCGTCCACGAACAACACCGACCTTCAGTCTCAGGGATGGGAACTCGAACTCTCATGGCGTGACGTGGCTTTCGGACAGTTGAGCTACGGCGTACGTCTGCTGCTCTCCGATTCGCAGGCTACCATCCTGAAATACTCCAACCCTTCAGGTACATTGGACAAGTACTACTCCGGCAAAAAGGTCGGGGAAATCTGGGGCTATGAAACCATAGGCATAGCCAAAACCGACATGGAAATGCGCGACCATCTTGCCACCCTGCCTTATGGAGGCCAGAGCGCCATAGGCAGCGACTGGGGTGCAGGAGACATCATGTACAAGGATGTGGACGGTGACGGAAAAGTGGACAGCGGCGCAAATACATTGGATGACCACGGTGACCTGACCGTAATAGGAAACGAGACACCGAGATACAATTTCGGTATCGACCTGACTGCCGAATGGAAAGGTATCGACCTGAGAATTTTCCTGCAGGGAGTAGGCAAACGGGCCTATTATCAGGGAAGCCGTTATTTCTACGGAGCTACCGGTCAGAACAAGTGGGAAGCCATGGTGCTTACGGAGCATCTCGACTATTTCAGGGCCGATGCGGACAACCCTCTCGGACAAAATCTCGACTCGTATTATCCGAAACCATACTTCAATACCATGAAGAATACGCAGAGGCAGAGCCGGTATCTGCAGAACGCCGCTTACTGCAGGCTGAAAAACGTGCAGATAGGCTATACCATTCCACAGAAATATACCTCGAAAATCGGCATATCGAATTTCAGGATATATCTCTCCGGTGAAAACTTAGCCACATTCACCACGATGACCTCGCTTTTCGACCCGGAGACCATCGGTGCCAATTCCTTAGGCAACGTATATCCGTTGACCAAGACTTATTCGGTCGGTCTAAGTGTAACATTTTAATAGGATTCATTTATGAAAAACAGAATATCGTTTTTATCTCTGCCGGCCGTACTCATGCTTTTTTCCTGCAACGGGTTTCTGAATCTGGAGCCGGAAGCGGCACTGTCGCCCGAGCAGTATCTCACGACGGAGGAAAACATAGGAGCATACGCCACTGATCTGTACAGCATGTTTCCTGAGCATGAACGAAGCACATGGGGATATTGGAGAACAGACTCGAATACCGACGATATGGCCTCCCCGGACCCCAGCAACATTTTCGCCCCGGGGTACTGGAGAGTGGAACAGACCGGAGGCTCATATTCGTTTACCGATATCTACAGATGCAACTATTTTCTGAATTTCGTACTCCCGCTATATGAAGCCGGGGAGATCACAGGGAGCGAGACCAACATACGCCATTACATAGGCGAAGTCTATTTTTTCAGGGCCTGGGCCTATTTTGAAAAACTGAAAGCCTTAGGCGATTTCCCTATAGTGGAAAAGCCGATAGCCGATGACCTCGAAGAGTTGGTTGCGGCGAGCAAGCGTGCTCCCCGCAATGAAGTCGCACGTTTCATCCTTGCCGATTTGGACAGGGCGATAGAATACATGTCCGATACTCCGCCGACAGGCGGTACGAACAGGCTTGCCGACGACTGCGCACACCTGATGAAATCCCGCGTGGCCCTGTACGAAGGCACATGGGAGAAGTATTTCAATGGAACCGCCTTCGTCCCGAACGGGCAGGGATGGCCGGGAGCCGCCAAAGAATATAATCAGGGCTACCAGTACCCTTCGGGCGATATCGACAGCGAAATCGCTTTTTTCCTGAAAACGGCGATGGACGAAGCCAAGATCGTGGCTGACAAATATCAGTTGACCGACAATACCGGAGTGTTCCAGGACAGTCCGGATGCCGCATCCAACCCTTATTTCGACATGTTCGGCGCCATAGACATGAGCAAGTATCCCGAAATACTGCTGTGGAGAGACTACAACGTATCTCTCGGTGTTCATAATTCAGTAGTGGAATTCGCGGCAGCCGCAAACAGCGGATGCGGGATCACAAAAAGCATGGTGGACGCTTTCGTAATGAGCAGCGGACTGCCTGTCTATGCTTCCGGAAGCGGCTATAAAGGAGATGCCGATTTGCTGGAAATCACGGATAACAGAGATTCCAGGGCGGAGATTTTCATAAAGAAGCCCGGCGACCTGAATCTGCATTCTTCGGGAGGTGCCGAATCCTATCAGAATGAGCCGTGGCCTAAAATCACGCATTCCACTTCATCCATGAGATACACCACTGGTTATGCCATTCGGAAGGGCCTGAATTTCGACGGAGCACAGTCGTTCAGAAACGAATGCGAGGTAGGACTTATCGTGTTCAGGGCAGTGGAAGCATATCTGAACTATATCGAAGCATGCTATGAAAGCACCCGGTCATTGGACGGGGATGCACAAAGATACTGGACAGCCATCAGAAACAGGGCCAAGGTAGGAGACTGGCAAACCACCATTGACAATACGGATGTAGCCAAGGAAGGAGAGACTGACTGGGGCGCCTATTCTGCCGGACAGCTCGTGGACGCTACCCTCTACAATATCAGAAGGGAAAGGCGGTGCGAACTGATGGCCGAAGGATTCAGGGCTGCCGATATTCGCCGCTGGAGGTCTCTTGACCAGCTTATAGATGCGCCTGAGCCGTATCATGTCTTAGGCGTGAATCTCTGGACCGAGCTTTATCAGAACCAGGATTTCCTCGATTCGAATCCGAGCGGTCTCAAGGAAGGAGAAAATGTATCCCCGAGGAGTTTCAGCAATTATTTAGCTCCATATCATATCATGTCCAACAACAGGGTTTACAACGGCTACAACTGGAGGATGGCTCACTATCTCGACCCTATTGCCGTACAGCACTTCCTTATCACGGGAAACGGGGATGTGAATGCTTCCCCTCTTTATCAGAATCCGGGATGGCCGGTACAGGCGGGGCTCGGCGCACAGAACTGATAAGGCGCACAGAACTGATAAAAAATCTTTATTATGAAAAACAGGATATATTATATGGTACTGGCTCTGATGACAGTCTTTGCCGCATCGTGCTCCAAGACCGACGAGCCGTATATAAACGTTCCTCAGGACAAGTATGAAGTGGAGGCAGTGTACACGGAACTGAACATTCCTGTGGAATGCAATATGAATTCCACCGCATCCATAAGGTATGACGGTACAGAGACGGACTGGATACTGCTTCTGCCGTCGCTTCTGGACGGAAACGGAGTGTATTCACTCTGGATAAACGAAAATCCTGACGACGAGGCCTCCAGGTCCGCCACTCTCGTTATCACTGCCGGCTCGGCAGTCAGGGAAGTGAAGATAGTGCAGAAATTGCTCACCTCGGTGAGCATCTCGCCGGCATTCATAGCCACCACGACTCCGTCGGGTACATATCAGGTGCAGGTTGTCTCCAACGGAGAGTGGTCGCTGCAGCAGGATGCCGACACGGAGGGCTGGCTGACTGCCGAGCCGGTTTCAGGAAACGGAGATGCCACTGTGAATCTCACATTCGAGGCTTTCGAGAACGACAGCGAGATGCATACCGGGACAGTGAAGTTCCTTACCGCTACCCATGAAGTCGAACTGACCGTTCAGCACGGCTATGCCCAGGAAATCGGAGGAACAGTCTGGGCAAAGGCAAATGTCGGAGAGCCGGGATACTTCGTTTCGTCTCCGGATGATCCTGGCATGCTGTACCAGTACGATTCGAAGGTGGCATGGGCAAATGCATATCCGGCTACGACAGCACCGGCTCCGGCAGGCATGCCGCTCGGAAACTCTACCGGTCCGGAGCAGTGGTCGGATGAGAACAACCCTTGTCCTGCCGGCTGGAGAGTCCCGACCAAGGACGAATTGGATGCACTCGCAGGCACCAAGGCTACCGGGGTGAAGATAGGCTGGGTAGAGCCTGAGACAAGCGGATTCGAGATACCTGGCGCCGTTCTGGGCCTGTCCCGCGATGAAGGCAGGACCGCTACGGCGGCCGACATGAAAGGCGGAATCTTCCTGCCTTGTTCAGGAAACAGGCATTGGAGTACCGGTGTATATCAGAATCCTCAGAATGCGACGATGACTACGGCCACGAGCCTGATGTCCGGCAGCGAGCAGTGCAGATACCTGATGTATTGTTCGTCGGACAATGCTTCGGACAACAATGCCGTACGTCTGCCTTCCGACAACTGGGGCTGGGAGCGGCTTCGCGGAGCCTGGCCGGTAAGATGCGTCAAGGATGAACGGGTTTCATACGGACCTGTGGATCTGCCGGTTCCGGGCTATGATGAAGGTCAGTCATATTAGAAAGTAGCTTCTTAAAGAAGGAATAATTATGAAGAAAACAATATTTTTGATTGCAGCGGCCGCTGCAATGTCGGCAGTCTCCTGCACGGTAGAAAATGTCGAATCATCCGTCGTCCCGGAAGGAGAGCCGTACTCTATCGGCGTTTCTTTCCGCTCCACTAAGACGACTCTCGATACAGACGGGTACAAGGTGGCATGGGATGAAGACGATGCGCTGTCGGTTTTGGCCGAATACGATGACGGATCGGTACAGCACTATAAGTTCGAAAAAGGCGACGGAGACACTTTTTCCTGCCAGAAAGTACTGGCCCCTGAGCGAATTGCGGCTCTCAATGTTTTCTATCCGTACGATGAGAACAATTATGCTCTGGACGGCGACTATGGAAGGGCAGGCCTGACTTTCGGCATGGGACAGGTACAGTCGCTTGCCGATGACGCTTCCCATATTGACGGTCCTCTCTACGGTTATGCTGAAGTCTCGGAAGGTGCTGATCCGCAGATAAATATCAAGCATGCATCCACATTGATGGATGTAAAGGTCGTAAATTCTGCAGACTCGGATATTACCGTCACGGAGGTCAGACTTTCCACTTCCGAAAACGGTTACCTTCAGGGATGGGCGCAGATAAATCCGCAGACCGGCGAGCTCAAACCGTCGGGATATACGGAAGTAGCCCTGACTGTGGACAAGGTAACGGTTGGCGCCGGACAGACAAGCCATTTTTATATAACCTCGATTCCGTTCGAGCTATCGGCAAATTCCACTTTCAAGGTGACGGTTACGGCAAACGGTAAAAAATATGATTTTACAAAGACCGTAGAATCATCCGACAAAGGAATATTTGCGGCCGGCAAAGTAAATCATGTCACTGCTGAATTTGAAGAAGTAGAGGAGGCTGATCCGGATCTCAAGGTGGAACTTTCCACTTCGTATATTGCTCCGACGGCAGATGCTGGGGAATTTACGGTGGAGGTGACCTCTACGGGAGACTGGTCTGTCATTCAGGAACAGTCTACCACCGGCTGGCTTGAAGTAGAGCCCGAATCCGGCTCCGGGAATACCACGGTCACTGTCTCTCTAAGCGCTTTGGATAGTGACAGCGACATGAGAACTGCCTCTCTTACATTCAGGGCAGGTCTGAGCGAGGCAGTATTTACGGTGCAGCACGGCTATGCCCAGAAGATAGGAGATCATATATGGTCCAAGGCCAATGTGGCTGAGCCTGGCATGTTTGCAGAGTCTCCGGACGAGCCGGGACTGCTGTACCAGTATGCTTCACGGACCGGATGGCCGAACAATTATCCTGACAATGAGCCGTGGGACGGGCCGGCACCTGACGGCTATCCAACGGGGGCGAGATCCACTCCTGCGACCTGGGCTGTCGAGAATGACCCATGCCCGGCAGGCTGGAGGGTGCCTACATCCGATGAGATGACCGCTTTGGTCGGGACTGATTCGCAGACCAATTTCGTGTGGATGGAGCCTGCGGCAAGCGGCTTCGAAATCCCGGGAGTGATTTGCGGACCGGACAAGGCTACTGCATCAGCCGCGAAGAAATCGAATATGGCAGGATGTGTCTTCGTGCCGTGTTCCGGGAACAGAGCCTGGAAAACAGGCGTGTATCAGAATGCAAACCATGTGACGATGCAGACAAGTACCATAGCCCCGTATGGAAACAGCGGCGGCAATACCTGTCGGTTTTTAGTGAAAATCATGGGCAGCGATACAAATTTCGCCCTGCCTTCATCTCCCGAATCCAAATGGGGCTACGGCGAACTGAACGCGGCATATTCTGTCCGCTGCATTGCCGACATCGAGTAGCATGATAACGGATATTACAATAAACAATCTTTTGAATAAACAAGGATGAAACATTTTATATTTTATACAGCTGTTTCAGTTCTGGCATTCTGGTCATGTTCCCCGTCCGGTACAGACGTGAAGCCCCAGGAGCCTGTGCTGCCGCAGATAACGGTGAGCGAACTCAAGACTGAAAACGGAAAAACATACGTGGAAGTGGACGGGACCCCGTTCCCGTTCATGGGGGCTCAGATAAGGTTAGATGCCCTGATAAACAGTGAAAACAAACCTGTCTCGGCCATAGAACCGTATTTCGAGAAAGCCGTGGAACTCGGTGTGAACTGCGTACAGGTACCGATATGCTGGCGATGGATAGAGCCGTCCGAAGGCTCCTATGACTGGAGTATTGTAGATGCCTTGCTCGGCTATTGTCAGAAGTACGACCTGAAAATGGAACTTTTGTGGTTCAGTACAAACATGATAGGTGATTCATTCACTTATTTCCTTCCGAGACATGTCATCTCTGAACCGTCAATTCGTTTATGGAGAAGCAATGAAGGCTATTTCCGCAGCGACTACGGCTACACATACTCCCTTATCCTCGATGCGGCCTGGCTGCTTGAGCGTGAGACCGCTGCAGTCACTGCCCTGTTCAACCATATCCGCTACTGGGATTCGGAACACGGGGATATACATCCTGTGATAACCTGTCAGATACACAACGAGCCGGACGGATTTGTCCGCTGGAGTTACGAGGATGACGGGGTTACCTGGAGAGACGGCTCCGAACTGCCGCGGGAGAGAGCTTGGGAAATGGTCCTCAATTCCTTGAATGCAGTCGGGAAGGCAGTACAGAACAGTTCATACAGGGTGCTGACCAGGACGAATCATATCAAGGCTGACAATGTGGAAGCTCCGTTGGACTGGAATGAGACGGTTTCGCCGCAGGATGTATTCGCTCTTGAAGGAATAGACTTCGTATCCATCGATGCCTACAGACAGACAGTATCCGATATTACCAAGGAAGTAGAGGCATATGCTTCCATCGAGGGAAACTATGCCTTAGTCGGTGAAAATAAAGGCAATTACGAATATTCTCCATCGCTAATACTGGCTGCATTCGCTGCAGGAGGCGGCTATGATATTTATGATTTGGCGACAAACAGCGTTTTTATCACAAATTCAGGCGGGACAGACGATGCGGACCACGGGGTATATACGTCGGATCTGCAGGAAAGGCCGGGCTTCACCGAAAAAGTCATGAAGATAGTAAAGGGAATTTCTGCCGCAGGAGCCGACCTCGCTGTGACCGTACCGGACGACTTCGCTGCATTCAATATAAGCCAGAATGCTCCGCAGCAGACATGTTCCGAGACGTTTACGACTTCGTCATCCATGCAGATAAAGTTCGAGACATCTGCCGGAGCCATAGGTTTTGCCTTGGACATGGGCACTTATGTCGTCGCGTATGCGACCGAAAATGCCGTATTTACAGTCACCCGTTCCGGCAATGATCCAGTGACTGTGAATGCTTCCGGCGGACAACTTTATAAACAGGCACTGTAATGATTCCATAAAAAGTTTTTTATTCAACCGGTGTGAAATCCGAAATTTATATGTAAGTTTGGAAAAACGGGAGGGTGGCAGGAAGTACTTCCGCCTGCCCTCTCTTTTGTTCTGCGTATGCCCGGCGGACATCAGAAATCCGACCAGGGTGTCGCAGAGACCGGGATTCAAGACGATTTCAAAGATATCATTAACGAAGTTAATAAACATAAATGATGAATTTCAGTAATTTTCTGCTATTATCCTTTTCTGTCGTGATGACGGCTTCCTGCATTGGCGGTCGTCCGCCACTCTACAAAGACGCTTCCGCCCCGGTGGAAAAACGCGTCGAGGACCTTTTGTCGCGGATGACCCTCGAAGAAAAGGTCGGACAGATGAATCAGTTCGTAGGATTGGAGCATATTCGGAAAAACGAGGCGTCGCTGAGTGCGGAAGACCTTAAGAACAATACGGCAAATGCCTTTTATCCGGGTTTTACGGCGGATTCCGTGGCTGAATGGACACGTCAGGGGCTTGTCGGCTCGTTTCTGCACGTACTGACGATAGAAGAGGCGAATTATCTGCAGTCCCTGGCCATGCAGAGCCGTCTCGGAATCCCGGTAATTTTCGGTATAGATGCCATACATGGCAATGCAAACGCACCGGACAATACCGTCTATCCGACCAATATAGGTTTAGCCTCTACTTTCGATACGGATTTAGCCTACAGAATCGCACGGGAAACAGCGGCTGAGATGAGGGCTATGAACATGCACTGGACGTTCAACCCGAATGTAGAGGTGGCCCGAGATCCGCGCTGGGGCAGGGTAGGAGAGACTTACGGAGAAGATCCGTACCTGGTGTCGAGGATGGGCGTGGAGACAGTAAAAGGATATCAGGAAGACCTGTCTTCGGATGATGTCCTGGCATGTATCAAGCATTTCGCGGGCGGAAGCCAGCCGATAAACGGAACAAACGGCTCGCCGACGGATTTGTCCGAGAGAACGCTCAGGGAAGTATTTTTCCCGCCGTTCGAGGCAGGAGTGCAGGCAGGAGCGATGTCGCTGATGACCGCGCACAATGAACTGAACGGGATCCCGTGTCATTCGAACGAGTGGCTGATGGAGGATGTCGCCCGCGGAGAATGGGGTTTCAAGGGCTTCACAGTCAGCGACTGGATGGACATAGAGCATCTGTACGACCTGCATGCCGTGGCGGAAAACCTGAAAGAAGCCTTCTGTCAGAGCATAATGGCCGGGATGGACATGCACATGCACGGGGTTTATTGGAACGAATATGTCTGCGAACTCGTTCGTGAAGGTCGGATTCCGGAGAGCCGTATAGATGAATCGGTGCGCAGAATCCTTGGCGTAAAGTTCCGCTTGGGCCTGTTCGAGCAGCCATATGCGGACGAGGAAACGACCATGGATGTTAGGCTTTGCGACGGACACAGGAAGACGGCTTTGGAAGCGGCCCGCAAGTCGGTGGTCTTGTTGAAGAATGACGGGGTGCTGCCGATAGATCCGCAGCAATGCAGGAGGGTGCTCGTGACCGGAATCAATGCCGATGACCATAACATCCTCGGAGACTGGAGTGCGGACCAGAAGCCTGAAAACGTAGTGACTGTATTGGAGGGATTGAGGGCAGTGTCTCCGGAGACGGATTTCGTTTTTGTGGACCAGGGCTGGAATCCGAGGACCATGTCACGGTCTCAGGTGGACAAGGCTGCATCGGTGGCGAGAAACTGTGATCTGAATATCGTGGTGGCAGGAGAATACATGTACCGCGGACGATGGACCGAGAGGACTTCCGGGGAGGATACGGACCGTTCCGACATCGATTTGGTGGGACTGCAGAACGAACTGATAAGGAAAGTAGCCGCATCCGGCAAACCTACGGTACTTGTCCTGATTTCCGGCAGGCCATTGGGCGTGGAATGGGCTGCAGAGCATCTCCCGGCTTTGGTGAATGCCTGGGAGCCTGGAATGTACGGCGGGCAGGCGGTGGCGGAGATCCTGTACGGAAAAGTGAATCCGTCCGGTAAATTGGCCGTAACGATACCGCGGAGCGTAGGACAGGTGCAGATGATATACAATCACAAGCCGTCCCAGTATTTTCATCCTTATTCCGGAACTCCGAGTACGCCTCTCTACCCGTTTGGCTTCGGTCTTTCATACAATAAATACGAATACTCCGATATGAACATGGATAAACCCGATATTTCCGCGAAAGATTCGGTAAAAGTAAGCGTGAAGGTCAGGAATGCCGGGGCAATGTCTGGAGAGGAAATCGTGCAGCTTTATATCCGGGACAGGTTTTCTTCGGTCACAAGGCCGGTGAAGGAACTGAAGGATTTTGTCCGTGTGCCGCTGGAGCCCGGGGAGACGAAAACAGTGGAGTTCACGGTAACTCCTGACAAACTCGAATTTCTGGACCGGAATCTTCGCCCGACGGTGGAGCCTGGCGAGTTCATCGTGATGGTCGGGCCTTCGTCCTCTGACGACGACCTGCTGAAAGCCTCGTTCCACGTACATTAATTATGGTGATAGCCTTTCATTGTCATCCCGGGCATTGTCATCCCGAGCAATGTCATCCCGAGCGTAGTCGAGGGAGCTCCGCAGGCAAATCCGAGGGAGCTCCGCAGGCGTAGCAGATAATTGGTAATTATTTATGAATACTCTGATAATGATGTTTTTATTGCTCCTGCCGACGGCTGGAGCAATGTCTTTCGATTTTTCTGATGAAGAAAACATTCCGAAGTTCGACGGAATCGTCTGCATGGAGCATCCCCGTCTGTTTCTGAAAGCCGGGGAGGAACAGGCCGTGGCCGATGCCGTGAAAAGTTCTCCTGCCGTAGG
>CALUSD010000112.1 GCA_944323295.1 uncultured Bacteroidales bacterium
TAGTCTTTATAATTGTCTTTCTGGACATTGAACATACCGTCCTGGGAAAGATAGCGGCCGCTTGCATAATATGAAATTTTGTCGGAGCCTCCGGAAACGGAAATATTGTGCTCGTGCTGCGGGCGGACTCTCTTGTAGAAATAGCCGTACCAGTCGAAGTTTCCGTAGTAATAGTATTTCCCGTCATCTCCGATTTCCACCCACGGACGCTCCGGATTTTCAGTGACGTCATTCCTGCGTTCCCAGAGTTTCTGCAGGCCTCCGTTCTCCTCGGTATACTGGAAGATGTTTTTTGTAGCGTCGGAAGAGTTGTTCATGAATTCGTTCACGATAGTGACGTGCTTGTATCCGTTGGAGATGAAATCGGTGGAAGTCGTGTTGGTCTGCCAGCCGAAACGTCCGTTGTAAGTCACTCTCGCATTGTCGCCTCTCTTGCCGGCCTTCGTGGTGATGAGCACTACGCCGGCAGATGCCTTGGCTCCGTAGATGGCACAGGTAGAAGCGTCTTTCAGGACAGTGACGGACTCGATGTCGTTAGGGTTGATCTGGCTGAGGCTTACTTCCACGCCATCGGCAAGAATAAGCGGAGAGCCGCTGTTGAGCGAAAGCGCACCCCTGATATTTATGTTGTAACCCGACTCCGGAGAGCCTGTACCGAAAGTGATATTGACCGACGGATCGGCACCCTGGAGGGCATTTGCGGCAGAGACTACCGGACGGGCATTCAGGTCCTTGCCGCTGACGATGCCTACGGCGCCAGAGAGGTTGGCTCTTTTCTGTGTTCCGTATCCTATGACCACGACATCATCGAGGATGTTCATCGTATCGTCCATGATGATATTGTAGGACATGCCTTCGTTTCCGGTCAGTTCCAGTTCTATGTCGGTATACCCTATATACGATACTATCACCTTTGCAGGAAACGAGACGCCGGACAGACTGTAGTTTCCGTCCAAATCAGTAATGAAACCGTCGGATGTCCCCGCTATCATCAAGGATGCACCGACAAGCGGCTCGCCCTGCGAATCGGTAATTTTTCCGGCTACGGTTTTTTCTTCCGTTTTCACGGAATCGGATCTGCCGGAAGCTCTTTTCATCACGGAAATCTGACGTCCGTCGATTTTGTATGATACATCCTGGCCGACGAAAATCTGATCCAAGACTTCGGTAATGGAGGCATCCACAGCTGAGACATCCACCCTTTTGTCCACATTGACATCATCGGCATCGAGTATGACAGAATAGTTCTCGGACTGGTTCAGCGCGGCTATGGCTTCCTGAACAGTCACATTCTTCAGTGAAAGACTGATTTTCTGTGCCGACATCGGCAATGGCGCCAGAAGCGCACAGCAGAAAACCACCAATAGCAACCGCAGAAAACGGTTTCCTGTTTTAACGGTGTTTCTTTCCATAAGAGCTATAGTATTGATTAAAAGTTATTTTTTAGAGATATAAATGACATCGTCCTTTTTCAGGAACGTCATTCTTTTATCGATATTCAAGGCATCGAGAATACGGTCCAGGTCCTCGCCGTTGGTAAACCATGCGAAATAGCGGAAATTCGCAAGGCTCTCGTCCATAAAAACTATCTTTACGTCGAACCGTCTTTCGAGGTCGGCTACGATATCGCCCATCGTCAGGTCGAAAAAATGTACGGCGTCATTGTCGTTGAGACATCCGTACATGTCCGGATTGAAGTCTTTCAGATTTATTTTTCCGCATTCTCTGTCGTACTGGATCATTTCGCCGGGCTCTAAGGCGAAATGCCTGTTTCTCGTCTTGTCGTCTATGTCTACCTGTACGGCCCCGTTGAGAAGAAGAAGTTCCACGCATCTGGCATCATCGTACGCCTTGAAATTGAAAGTCGTACCCAGGACTGTTACCGATACGTCTCCGGATTTTATAAGGAACGGCCTTTTCCTGTCTTTGGCAACTTCCGCGAAAATCTCCCCGTCTACGAATATGCGTCTTTCCTTTCCGATGAATCTGGCCGGATAAGTCACCCTGGTCCCGGCTTTCAGATGCAGACGGGTTCCGTCGGAGAGCAGAAGTTCTTCGTATGCCCCGTTGGGAATCTTCTTTTCTTTCCATTCCGTCTGCGGCTCCGGCACCAAAAAACTGTATGCGGCAGCTCCGCAAGCCAGCAGCAGCACACATGCCGCGGCTTTCGCAAGCATGATACGGAATTTCCTGCAGACTGTCTTTTTACGGAAGCGCAAGTCTATGCCGAGGCTGCGGCACACTGCGTTAAAAGCATCCGTCGAAATACCCGTGTTTTCCTGTTCCATTTCGGACATTATTTCCATAAGGGCATTCTGGACTTCCGCTTCATCGGCATGCGCGACAAGCCAGTCCTGAAACCGGGTCTCCTCTTCAGGTGTCATTTGTCCGTAAAAATATCGTTTCAGAATATCCATTCTCCCGTACCTCTATTTTTTCATCGTGAAGACAATAGGATAATGATCGGAAGGATTGCAGAAATTGCTCAGCTTCCTCGGATCGCGCGACGACGTGGCGAAACCGTCGGTAATATTTTCGGCGGAAACGACCTTGTCCAAAAGAGGTTTTGTCATATAAATGAAATCCACACGGCGATCGGACAGGGTGCTTTTCCTGTACTCTTCCGGATAGAAATGCTTTATCAGGTCAGTGTACGGAGTATTTTCCATCACATAATCGTGAAGGAGGAAAGCCTTGTCATCCTCCGGTCTTCCGAGGTACCAGTTGTCCGCCCGGGATATGGCGTTGAAATCCCCTGTCATCATCCACATGCCCTCGCCCCGGGGATCATGTTTCAGAATGGTCTGTTCGCAGATATGTTTCATCTCCAAAGCACGGAAAATATCTCCGCCGTTTTCCGCCGAACTCTTTTTCCTGTCCTTTGCAAAATATGAGTATTTGGCCGGGAACGTATGGACTGTCACTATATTGATCGTCTGTCCGTCCACATCAGCCTGTGCATACCCGGCGCCATGCACGACTACGGTGCTGTCGCCGTCCCCGTTTATGCGTTCTACGATTCTGACAGGATATTTCGAGGTAATCACCTGAGGGAATTCGTCACGTTTTCCGGCCAAGCATACATAATCGTGGCCGTATCTCCGGGCCAGCAAATCCCAGTTGTACGGAAGATACCGCTCCTCGCTTCCGGACATTCTGTCAGCCGTACCGGTACGATAGATAGACTCGGCCTCCGCCCAGATGCATATATCGGGATTTTCGGATTTCACGAATTCTACGAAGTTGTCATAATCATTGCCCTGGTCCGACCACATTCCGTTCTGGATATTCCAGTAAAGCACTTTCAGCGAATCGGACCGTTCCGAGCAGCCGGTAAACACGAATGACAGCACGGCGGCAAAGCCGGCAAGGAGAATTTTCGCTTTCATATCAATTGATTTTATGTTGGTCCAAACACTTCCGCAAATCTTTCAATGCAAGCTCGATATGTTTCTCCACAGTCCTTACCGAAAGGTTGAGATTCACGGCGATTTCCATATTGCTCATATGTCCGTAGCGGCTCATCTTGAATATGATTTGCCGCTGCGGAGGAAGTGCATCGATATTTTTCCTCAACAGGATATTTGTCTCTGTGAAAGTGAGCCAGTGGTCCAATATATCGAGATGCGGGACCGACTCATACTGCGCCGTGATGGGAATATTCTTCGAACGACGTGAAGAAAGGACATTTATGGCCTCGTTCCGGGCCAAAACAAAGAGATAATTTTTAACGGACTGATCCGGAGACAGGGAAAACCGGTTTATCCATAATTTCATGAAGCAGTTCTGTGCGATATCTTCTGCTTCCGGCCGACTTTTCACAAAACCTGCGAGAAAGTTCAGCAACATCGGATAATATCTATGAAACAGACGTTCGAATGCCTTTAAATCGGCATTACCACCCCCCCCCGGAGATGTTTTAAGATCCTCGATAAGTTTCTTGTCAGAATATTTTCCGTCCGAATTCATCTGTTCGAAATTTTTCAGGCAGCAAAAGTACTGTATTAAGAACAAATGAATACGGACGAATACGTAAATAATATGTTAAAAATCCATGTAGTTTTTTTGAATCACCTGAACAGGTCATCGA
>CALUSD010000113.1 GCA_944323295.1 uncultured Bacteroidales bacterium
CCTTTATGCAGCCGTCCATGGATTTCAGCACGCTGTAGAATCCCTGCAGGGTTTTTCTGTAATATTCCTGGAGTTCAGGATTGTCGAGGTTGTCGATCAGGGGCTTGTCATACTCGTCGATGAGGATAGCCACCGGCCTGCCTGCCGTTTTATATGCAGTGTCTATTACCCTCTTGAATCTCGTATCATACTCGCCTTCTCCTGCAAGAGCATATTTTTCCTCCCACTGCACAAGGTGATAAGCCAGAATGTCATCCAATGAGTTTCTGCCGGAATATGCCTTTCCACTCAGATCAATATGCAGTACGGGGTACTCTACCCAATCCTTTTCCAAAGAATCTATCGCCAACCCTTTGAAAAGCTCTTTCTTTCCCTGTAGATAAGCCTCCAACGTAGAGACCAACAGGCTTTTCCCGAAACGTCTCGGACGGCTCAGGAAATAATATTTTCCGGTCGAGACAAGGGCATGTATCTTGTCCGTTTTGTCTATATAGACATAATCGTCTCTGCGAATACTTTCAAAATTCTGGATTCCGATAGGGTACAACATATTCCAAATCTTTTATCAGGCAGGCTTTCCATCCCGCACGGTTACAAACTTACATATAAATCCCGAATTTATACACCGGTTGAACAGGGTAATGTTTAAAATTTACAAAAAACAGTTGCCGTCCACTACAGAGAACAGAAAAACGAGACGAGAAAAGGAACGCTGAAATCGGTAAGGACACCGCTGATGACGGCTGCCGGAAGGAATGCGTTGCCGGATGTTCTCAAAATAACCGGGAGACATACATCCATCGCTGTAGCTCCTGCCGAGGCTATCGGGGCGAAAGGCCCGAAAAATCTGCATAGCAGCGGAGCTGCAATAATGGTGAACAATTCCCGGAAAATATTCGTAAGCAGGGCAATGGTACCGAGTTCGGCAGCAAGAGCTGCACCGAGAGTCGGCTCCATATATTGGGATATCAGCACGGAAGACAGGGAATAATAGCCAAGACCGCTCCCGACAGCCATGCAGTCTACGATGCGCCATTGCGACAGCACGAGAGCTACGACAGCCGAAAAAAGCAGTGAGCCGAGGATGGTCGCCAACGGCAGCAGCAAAAGTTTGGGAGTTGCGGATTTAAGCATCTTCCCCAGTTCCCTGTTGCTTCCCATGCTCACCCCCACTATGAAAATCAGGGCATACAGGATGTACATCGAAATATTTTCTCCGACCTCGCCGAAATTTTTCAGATTTATGATGCCGGAATACCCGGCAATGCATCCGAAAATAAACACAGCCACTACCGCCACAGTTCCTTTCATATCCCCCTCCCCTCTCCGTTTTCTTTCTTGCGGAACAATGACCTGTAAAGCAAGGATGCCATGATAACACTGCCGGCTGCACCGGCAAGAGCAAGTACGAGAGCCTGCAGTCCGAGTACGGAGAGATTTTTCAGCAAATCATCATCCATTCCGATCATCACACCCATGAAAAAGAGCATCACGCATATCGTCACCGATATCGCTTTCCCCGTATGTTTCAGCAGTTTGAAATTCCGGCACAGTAACCCTACTGCCATGCCTGCGGCCAACGTCAGTATCAGATAAACCATTCTTCCTCCATTTAGCCCGCAAATTTACACATAAATAAACTGCAAGCCGAGAGCAGAAACGAATTTATTCGGTTATGCCGAGGCGTAGCGTGTTTGTAAACTGAAACTCAGTCGAGGGCAGTATAGGCGGCTTCGGAATTCTGTGAGGCGATGATGTCTTTCACGAGGTAATGGAAATACATTTCTATATTCGTGTAGCGGCCATGCCTGTCGAGGTCCTTGGAGTGCGGATCGCTGACCCCGAACTGCTCCTCGAACCAGTCCGGCAGCCCGTCTTCGTCGCTGTCCAGCACCTCTGCACCGGTATATTCGGGCCAGCCGCCTGCCTGGTCCTGATTGTCGATAATACCATTGGTACCGCACGATGCGGTGCCGCTGCGAGCCTCTGACGTCACCCGTTCATCCACTTCATCACGGGAAAGCGATGCGCCTGCATACGAAAGGACCGCATCGAATGCGCTCTGAACTTCATGCGTACTCGTATAGCAAATTTTCGAATCGTCGGCCTTTATGGAAAGCGGACTGTCGCGTACGACAGGCTGCGGATTTGCCTTGCCTGCGTCTCCTGACTGGTCATGATAATATACGCCGTTCGGGTATTTCGGGTCGATACCGTCGGTATTGTAATTGTCCGAGAGATACAGCACAGGGTAGGCTGCCCCTATATCGCTGTCCTTGTTGTACCAGTAGGCATCTACGAAATATTTCCGCACCTTGCCGTTCGCCTTTGCAGCAGGGCCGGACTTGTAATAGTTTCCCACGATATTGAAATATCCGTCCTCTCCGCCATAAGTGGAATTGTCGCCATAATTATAGATGACATTGTTTCTGAAATCCACATGACCGCGATGCGTAGGACGATAGTCTTTCCCTTCTTCCACTTGCAGATAAATTCCAGGATGGTCTATACGGGCGTTACGGCTGTAGTTGTCGGCCAGAAGATTGTGATGGAAAGACGCATTGCGGCCGCCCCAGAGACCTCCGTATCCGTGGTTTTTCTTTTCGTGCAGGCCAGACTGATTCAGCGCCTCTGAAATAATGCACCACTGCATGGTAAAATTTTTATTGGCATAGAAAGACGCTCCCTCATCTATCGACCAGGACATGGAACAGTGGTCGAGGATGATGTTCTGATGATATCTGCCCCATATGGCATCGGAACTGCTACCCAATCCATTTCCCTCATTCCCGAGACGGAAACGGACGAAACGGATGATCACGTTGTCGGCATCGACCTGCACGGTATTGTCCTTTATGCAGATGCCGTCCCCCGGAGCGGTCTGCCCTGCAATGGTAATATTCGGATTGCTGATGACCAATTTCTTTTTCAACGAGATGGCACCCGCCACTTTGAAAACGACAATCCTGGCTCCGTTGGCCTCGACTGCCGCCCGCAGAGAGCCGTCCCCGCCGTCATCCAGATTCGTCACATAAATAATTTTTCCGCCGCGGCCTCCCGTCGCATACATTCCGCCGCCCTCGGCTCCAGGGAAAGCCAATGCCCCGAGTTCTTCCTCGTTTGCCGGTATTCCGAACTGGTCATAGACGTCGTCCGGGACATCGGGATTATCCTCCTCTCCCTCGTCGGGCTCCGGGTCTGCGCCCGAGACTCCGGGGATGGCTTCGACAGGCGTACAATAGTCGGAACTCTCATCCCCGACATTGGCCCTGACCTTGAAATAATAGGCAGTTCCCTGTGTCAGGCCGGAATATGATACAGTCGTTTCCCGGGTAGTTTTGTATGTTCCAGTCACCAATTTACCGTCCTTGTCATCCAGCCTGACCGTATAGTCGTCGGCACCCTCCACCGGCTTCCATGAAAAAATAAGCGAGGTCTCGCCTGCTTCCGCTATGCGGACGGACGCGGGCACCGGTACGGCAGTTTCTGACGGAGTTTCATCCACTGTCGTTTTCTGGCAGCCGGCCAATATCAGCATCGGCATTGCTGCCGCAATGGTTAGTTTTGCTATGGGTTTCATATTTTGTTTTTTTATATGCTATCGTTTTTATGAGCAGATCTCTCGACTTCGCTCGAGATGACAATTAGAACCGCTGTGAAATATTACTGTCATCCCCCTAACCTCATTTGACATCATTCTCCGAATCGATGATGCCGGGCAGGCCGGTGACCGAGCCGCGGGTCGAAACCCTGCCAGTCCTGATCTGTCTGACCACCCTCTCGTCCGTCTCATCCCTGTTCAGAGAAGCCCCCGCACTTTTCAAGACAGCCTTGTACGCATCCTCAGCCGGTTCTGCAGGGACCGGAGATCGCATGTAAAACGGCTCCGGAACAGAGACCGCCTCATACTCCGCTTCATACTTGGCTATCTTTTTCATATCCGGCATCTTCCCCTGCCAGTTTCCCTTCTTCACATATTTCAGATCATAAATATTGTCCCTGATATAAAATGAGCCCGGAATCATCGAAGTAGAGCCGGATGTATAGATTTCGAGATAACGGCCGTCTATATTCCTCGTGGCCGGTCCCGGGATGAAGGTATTCCCCACCACATTGAACCACCCTTCTTCGCCTCCGTACATGGCTTTCATGCCCCAGTTGAACACTATGTTGTTCACGAACTCTACTGTCCCGCGATAAAACAGCCTGTCCGGGCCGGAATAAATACCGGGATGGTCGAAACGGGGGTTGCGGCTGTTGTTGTCAGCCAGAATATTATGATGGAACGAGACATTGCGCCCGCCCCAGATGCCGCCGTACCCGTGCTCTCCCTTGCGGTGGATCGAACTGTTGAGAGCTTCGGCAATGATACACCATTGCACCGAAGCGTTGCTGAGGGCATAGAACGACGCATTCTCGTCCGTCGCCCAGCTTATCGAGCAATGGTCGACAATCACATTGGCCGCTCTGCGGGCACCCAAGGCATCGTTCTCGTCTTTCATCCTGGAGCCCATTCTGAAACGAAGATACCTGACAATCACTTCATCCGCACCTATGTACAGGCCGTGGTCGCGCAGCGTGATACCGTCCTCCGGAGCCGTCTCCCCCGAAATGGTGATGTAAGGCTCCTCGATTTTGAGAGTGGATTTCAGATGGATGTCGCCGGAAACGGCAAACTCTATGATTCTCGGGCCCTTGGCCTCTACTGCATGTCTCAGGGTGCCTTCCACGCCGGTATCCTCAAGCGATGTCACCACGTAGACCTTGCCGCCACGTCCGCCGCGGGTGTATTTCCCGCCGCCTTCGGCTCCTTCGAAAGCCGGCTCGCGTACCGCAGACACGGTCACGTATTGTCCGTCACGGACAGCCTGACCCATGGAATCATAGTCGATATTCAACGCCGCTTCATATTCGAGAGACGCCCAGATGAACGGCCCCACGCCTTTGCAGTCATTCTCGATGACAGGCTCGCTCAGATAATACTCGTAGGTGCCGCTCCTGTTGTTCTTGCCGCCGAGACCGGCCACGGCACAGCAGGATGTCAGAGAAATGGTCCCGTCTGGATTTTCCCTGATGAAAGTACGGATGAACTTGCGGTAAAGTTCACGTGAAAAGTCCGTCCATTCGGATGAAAGCCAGCCCTGACGCACGCCTTTCAGATAACAGTATACGAACATCGCCGAAGCGGTGGACTCCAAATAGTTGCCTTCCCGTCCCGGGCTGTCGAGCACCTGATACCACATGCCTGTTTCGGGATCGGCATATTCGGGCAGCACTTCCATGATATACCTGAACTGCTTTATCAGCTCGGCCGTCCCAGGATGTTTCTCAGGAAGATAGTCGAGAGTCTCCGCAAGAGCCATGGCATACCACCCGCAGGCACGTCCCCATGCATGTGCGGACTGTCCTGTCAGCGAATCGGCCCAGAACATCTCCCGGGATTCGTCCCAGGCATGCCTGAACAGACCTGTAGCCGGGTCGAAAGTGTGTTTTGCGGCAATGCGGAAGTCTCTGCAAATGTCGCTGAAAACCGAATCCCTCTCAGCCTTGGGCGTGAATTTCTTCGTATATTCCGCATAGAAAGGCTGAGCCATGTACAGTCCATCCAACCATACCTGATGCGGATATACCTGCTTGTGCCAGAATACGCCTTCGGAAGTGCGGGGCTGGGAATCGAGCTGTTCTCTCAGTGTGCGCAACACGCGGCGGTACTTTTTGTCTCCGGTATCGTAATAAAGACGGTAATAGATTCTGCCGGGGCAGATATGGTCGAGGTTATAGTTCTCTTTTTTGTAGGTGACGATGCCGCCGCTGTTGTCAGCCATGGTATCAGCCCAGTCGCGGACATAATCGACCGGATAGTCGAGTCCGTAACGCTCGGCCACATCGAGGAAGGAAAGCAGTTCCAGACCCGTGGTATAGTTCCACTTGAGTTTTCCCTGCCTGCCGTCGAGCCAGACAGCCTGCGGGTTCCTGAGCATTTCCGAATTCATCATGCGGACCGAATAAGGTGCGGCAGATGCCGAAAGTGACGATGATGCATCGGATGCCGATGCAATGCCTGAGCCGGCAGCCAGCGACAGACAAACCGATATCGCGGCAGCCAAAGCAGGCAAAACAGCGGATGCGGCCATCCTTGTGAAACGATATTTCATGATTCTATACATTTTACGACTTGTGTTCCTTTATATAATCGACAGGAGAAATTCCGAAATGCTTCTTGAACGTACGGCTGAAATATCCCGGATCTGAAAATCCCACCCTGTAACAGGTTTCGGACACCGAATACTGGCCGCTTTTGAGATAATAAGTCGCCTTTTCAAGTCTGAAATCCTGAATCAGCTCCACAGGGGATTTTCCTGTCAGACCCTTGATCTTGTTGTACATGGAAGTTCTGCCCATGCCCACGTATGCAGCCAGCTGGTCCACGGTCACTTCCGCATCCGACACATTTTCTTCGAGCCAGACCATCACCTTCTTTATAAGGCTTTCGTCCCTGTCGGTAATGACTATTTCATCGGGACGGATTTCCACCTTCGCATCGCTTCGGGCTCCCGCATTGTTCGCCTGTGCGAACATCGAAAGCAGTGTGCGCCTGCGTTCCATGAGATTGTCGATCCTTGCGGAGAGGAGTTCCATGGTGAACGGTTTGGAGATATATCCGTCCACCCCGTATTTCATCGCCTTGAGATGCGTATCGTTCTCATGGCGGGCGGTTATCATGATGATAGGTATATGGCTCGTGTTGAAGTCATTCCGGATGCGGTTGACCAAATCGATACCGTCCATCTGCGGCATCATGAGGTCGGTGATGATGATGTCCGGCATCCAGCCTGAATCTATCAGGGCCAAAGCCTCTACGCCATTGGCCGCATCGCGGACTTCATACTTGTTTATCAGGGCATTGTAGATGTATATTCTGAGTTCCGCGTTGTCTTCCACTACCATCACCTTGAGGGCGCCGGCGGGATAGGTCGGCTTCACCTTGTATTTGCTGAGCCCGTAGGATTCCGCTTTTTCAGCAGATGTATCCGCCCCGTACGCTTCAGACGTACTTTCATTGAAATGTTCTTTGCCGAGAGGCATCCTGACATAGAACTTCGAGCCTTTGCCTTTTTCGCTTTCCACCCATATCCTGCCGCCGTGGACATCGGCTATTTCCTTGCAGAAAGAAAGCCCGATTCCGCTGCTGGCCACACCGTTGAAAGAAGTTTCGGATGTCGAGATGAATGGCTCGAAAATAGCTGTCTGCCTGTCTTTCGGGACTCCGATGCCGTTGTCCTTGACCATCAGAGTGAAATTCCTGTCGCCATCCTTGTAATAAACGGCTACTTCTATCCTGCCTCCGTCCGCCGTATATTTGAACGCATTCGATATAAGATTGTAAATCAATGCCTCTATCCTGACGGAATCGGCCCAGATGGATAGAGAATCCACTGAATGCGTGAGGCGCATTTCGATATGCCTTTCGACGGACATGTCCTTGAAATCGTCATAGACCTGCTTGACTATCTGTACTATGTCGATTCGGCTTATGTTCAGCTGGATTTTCCCGCGTGCGATACGCCTTATATCCAAAAGCTGGTTTACGAGAGTCATCATGCGTTTGGAATTCTTGTACACGAGATTGACGCTGTATTCATCCGGCGAGCCGTCCGGCATCCTGTGCTTTATGTCCTCTATGCCGCCGAGAATGAGGGTAAGAGGCGTTCTGAGTTCGTGTGAGATATTGGTGAAGAAACGGCCTTTGATGTCGTTCAGGCTTTCCTGCAAAGCTACGTCGTTCTTCAGCTTGACAGAAGTGACGAACATCCGGACAAGTATGCAGATGACGGAAAGCGCGGCAAGGACATAAAAAAGAATCGCCCACCATGACGCCCACGGATGCGGACGTACCCTCAACTCCGTCGAAACGGTCTGCGGATCCGAATAGCCGGCTTCCGTCGATGCGGATACCATGAAGACATACCGGCCTGCGGGAATCCTGGAATACGATACCGTAGTGTTTCCGTTGGCGGCAATCCAGCCCTTGTCGTATCCCTGCAGCATGTACGAATATTTTACATTGCCCTGAATCCTGAAATTCAGGGATGCGAAATCGAAACTGAAAAAGGAATAGTCGTGAGGTATGATTATTTCGCCGTCGACAGGCTGTCTTTTTCCGTCCACGGTAAAACCGGATATGACAAGATGCTTGTCTTCCGGCTCGTAGCCGAACATGTCGGGATCGATATGGTAGACATTGTTCAATGTCCCGAAAACAATGGTGCCGTCCTGCAGTCTGGCGCACGTGGCTTCGCTGAAAGTAGTGGAGACGACGCCGTAATATTTGGAGTAGTTCACCACGGACTTGTCCGCATCGGAGACTTTCGCGATGCCTGTTTCGGTGGACAGCCAGATATTGCCTTCGTCATCGTCTATGGCTGAAAGCACGATGTTGCTGCTCAGGCCGTCTGCCTTGCTGACAATATCGAATACGGGGCTGCCGCCCGTAAAATCTATCCTGTTGAGACCGCCGCCGAAGGTGCAGAGCCATGTATCGCCTTTCTTGTCGGTAAATATATAGATGATATCGTTGTTCCCGAGAGAATGGATGTCTCCGGGGATCTTCTGCACGACATGGAATTCCGTCTGTTCCGGATTTTCGTCCGGATAGAACCAGATGAGACCGCTCACGGTAGCAGCCAGGATCCTGCCGTCAGGCATTCTGTGGACATAACGCACCTTTGCTCCCATGTCCAAAGGATAATTCGGGAAATCCCGGTAGACAGTGAGGAATTCCGCATCGTCCGCATCCGGGAGGAAAGACAGGCCTCCGCCGTAAGTCCCGACCCACAAGCCTCCGCTGCTGTCCTGCGTGATGGAATAGACATCATCCGAACTTAGGGAATGCGGGTCAGCCAAGTCGTGGCGGAAATGCCTTTCCACACGATAGTCGCGTCCTTGACGGCCGAGTTTCCACAGTCCGTCGCCCTTCGTGCATATCCAGATATCTCCATCCCGGTCCTCAAAAATGGAATATATGACACCGAAAGCCTCCGAGCCGCGGATTTTCCGGCACGAAGACATGTCCGGCGAGTAAAGATACAGCTCCCTGCTCTTGGATGCCACCCAGACCTGCGCCCTGCTGTCGGTCAATATTGCCCTGACTTCCGATGCAGAGACCTTGTCGGAAGACTCCGACGGCGGGACTATCACCTCCACTCTCGGAGTGATGACTGTAGCCCTTTCGAGACCGCGCTTCACAGTGGAAAACCAGAGGACCCCGGAGCTGTCTACAGTATAGCAGGCCACTCCGTTCATGAAACGGCAGTCCGGCTGCTCCTTGACATTGTACAGCGGGACTATGGCATCGGCTTCCCTGTCATAATAGCCGAAACCGTAGTCGTTCATCTTGATCCAGAGCCTTCCGTCATGCTCGATGACCCTTGCCAAAGTATCCGTATAGTAAGACATCACGTTCCGGCTGTGTTCATAGTGTCTGAATGCCTGTTTCCGAGGATTCCACGCCGTAATGCCGGTGCGGTCCGTGGCTATCCAGACCAAACCTTCCGGGTCCGGGAACATGTATCTGACACGGCCGATGTCGCCCTTGTGGTAATGCGCGGAAAAATCCGACGTGTCTACCGAAGCTATGGCTCCGCCGGCAAAGCCGATATAAAGCTGCTTCGCATCGCCCCCCCCGGTGACAGTCATGGCCACTGCAGGGCCGACCGTTTCATCGGAATAGGCCTTGTGGAAGCGCTCTCCGGTGGCCCTGTCGACCACAAGAATCTCGTCCGAAGAGGAAAAAATCAGTTTGTCGCCGAGCTCCGCGAAATCCGAGACTCCGGTATTCCTGGTGATTATGGTTATCCCGTCATTGCCGACAGAGGCCACGCCTGTCTCGGAAACGACATAGATATTGCCGGAGGCATCTTCGAAAATCTCATCGATTTCCTTGCCGATGATATTGTCGGAAGCCGCATTGAAAAATATCCGGGATTCAAGGTCCGGTCCTACCATGTACAGCCCGATGCCGTCCAATGCCATCCATACGTTTCCAGCCTTGTCGCAATGATATTTCCTGACCCTGGCCTTGGCCAAAGCCGGGTCGATGTCGCCCGGGACCGCTACGAACTTTTCGCTTTCCGCATCGAACCGGAAAATGGAGTTGTCGTATGTCGTCACCCAGAGATAGCCTGCGGCATCTTCGCTCAGGGAAAGAATCCTGTTGTGGGAAAGGTTCGAATAGTCGCCGGGCCTGACCGTATAGTTGACGAATCTGTTGCCGTCGAAGCGGTTGAGCCCGTACCAGGTTGAAATCCAGATATAACCGTCCCTGTCCTGCAGAATCTGGCTTATATAGTTGTGGGAAAGGCCGTCCTCGGAAGAATAATGTTCGAACAGGCAGTCCAATGGCGCCGCTGCCGCAGGCAACGCCATTGTCAAGACAAGGATGACCGGTAATGCACGTTTCATTGGATCGGATATTTATGGCATATCATCCCAAATTACTTAAAATAATTTGAAATACCAATCTTCCGCAGGGCCGAGAACGTTTTCCGGAGTATATTTTTCCGCTGCCGCCGCGCTGAGAGTATGCGACCATTTCACACGTTCTCTTTTCGATGCTGCCCCGGGGCCGTAATTGCCGTATTCTGCATAAAAGGATGTTTTTTCCGCGTCCTTTTTATTCCAGTTGTGCCATCCCTCCTTCAATATGTGATCGCCGAGCTCGCATTCGATAAATACCGTTTTTGCATACGGTCTCCACGGACGTCCGAGATATACTTTTACGGCTTTTTCATTGTGAATCAGTTTGCAGTCCTTGAATACATATCCCCACTGCTGTCCTCTCGGAGTAGAAGCAGCCGTCACGTAACTGTTTTTTTTGCTCATGATGACGCAGTCTTCGAACCATGCGGTAGAGAAACCGAATATGAAATCCGTCGTTCCTTCGATATAACATCCTCTGAAAAGCTGGCGCTGTCCGGGGCCGAAAGTATAGATCGTGTCCTGATTTGCGATGAAACGGCAGTTGATGAATGCGGTTCTGTCGCCGTTTACCGTTATTGCACAGGCTTGTGCAATATCCCTGGAGTCTCCGGCCGAATTTTCGAATGTCAGGTTTTCGGCGAGAAAGTCGTTTGCGTGAAGGAAGACGGTCGAAGTAGCGGATGTGCCCATTTCATATCCGGTAGAGCCTTTTTTCAAGGCATAGTCGTCCCAGGTTATGACTGTCTTTTCCGGATTTTCCCCTGTGAGATGAAGTTTTTCCTTGTTTGCCGGGATTGTAAGTTTTTCTTTATAGATTCCTTCGCGTATGAGTATGCGTGTTTCGTCCTGTTTGCAATAATCGGGCGCGGCATTTACGGCTTCCTGTACGGTAAAAAAGTCTCCGCTTCCGTCTTTGGCCACTACGAAATCATAATCCGTCACGTGACGGGCCAGTTCTGGAATGACTTCTACTATGGCAGGGAGAAGCAGCTCCACTAATTTTCTGGCGCCGGCGACATTGGTGTGCGTATTGTCTGTCAAACCGTTCGGATGTCTCGGATTCGTTCCTTTCTCTATCCACATGTAATATTTCCGGGACGCCTCGTCTCCGAGAGACTCCAACCAGGTCTGGGTAATAGCATTGGCATCGATCACAGGCACGCCATATTCTTCGGCCACCTGAAAGACGGCCTCAGGGTAGTCTCCGTGACAGTTCTTCTTCAGATTTCCCTCATCATCGAACCATCTGCGCGAAACCGGAGTAAAAAGCACCGGTCTTGCTCCCGTTTCCAGGGCGTAGTCTATGAATTTTCCGAGATTTTCCCGATAGGCTCCGAATGCAGGAGCATAACGCTCCGGATCGTCAGCCTTCGCATCATTGTGCCCGAACTGGATAAAAAGCCAGTCGCCTGCCTTCAGATCCTTTTTCACGCTATCCCACAAGCCTCTGGATATGAAACTTTTCGTGCTTCTTCCATTCTGTGCGTAATTGCAGACGGTCACGCAGGAATCAAAATGCGCGGGAAGCCTCTGCCCCCAGCCTCTTTCCGGATTTTCCATGGACAGATCCTTGTCAGCCATCGTGGAATCGCCCATCAGGCGCAATGTGATTTTTCCGTTCTCCTGCCCTGCACCCGGAAGGCACAGAAGCAGAAAAACGGAAGCGAAAATTACAAAAAAACGGTTTGTCATTTCAGTGTCAAATTATCATTCCCATACTGAAAAACCTCGGGATGGCCGCCTTTCGCATCCCTGCAGTCTTCCATGCTTACATTTTTGCAGTTGATCACGGAATAACCCGGCCCCTCGGCCTGGATGATGCCGACATTCTTCAGTTCCACCCCGTCGGAATACCTGATGTCGGCTCCACGGTCGGCTACGATATTGCAGTTTTCGACCTTTATGCCCGAAATATGCTTTTCCGGGATGCCGTTGAAATACATCGCCCTGCCGGCTCCGTTGCAGGTGGTATTCCTGATATATATTTCCCTGAATTCGGGTGTAGTCTCATCTTCCGGCACATATTCGATGTCGAATTCCGAACCCCGTCCGTCTTCGGCAGCCTCGAGCGCGGATTTTCCCCCATAATGCAAATCGAAAAGCAGAGGCTCGGCCGGAATATCGGTCATCACGATATCCTCGATATGGATGTTCTTCACCACTCCCCCGCGTCCGCGGCAGCTCTTGAAACGAAGTCCGACATCAGTGCCGAGAAAACTGCAGTTCGTGACCGATATGTTTTCCACACCGCCGGACATTTCGCTACCGACCACGAAACCGCCATGTCCATGGAAGACGATGCAGTTGTCCACTATCAGATTTCTGCACGGCCTTGCCCTCCTGCGTCCGTCCTCGTCTTTGCCCGACTTGATGCAGATGGCGTCATCACCGACATCGAAAGAAGAATTTATCAGCAGGACATCTTCGCACGAATCAATGTCTATTCCGTCTCCATTCTGGGAATACCACGGGTTTCTGACGGTAATATTGTTTATGATGACGTTCCTGCACATGAGCGGATGAATATTCCAGCATGGCGAATTCTGGAAAAGTACATCCTCGAGCAAGACATTTTCGCATTCTTTCAGTCCTATCAGAACAGGTCTCAGATATGTCTTCACCGACTCCCATTCTTCGTCGGTTTCCAGCCCCTGAGGAACATTGAATGCGTCGCTGACCATGGAGCCTCTGTATGAACTCGAGTCCGGATACCAGACGGAGCCTGTCTTGTCGGTAAATCCGCCCGATGCGAGCAATTCTTTCCATTGCGAAGCAGTCATTTTGGATTTCTTCACCTGACGCCAGGAATCTCCCGAGCCGTCGATGGTCCCTCCCCCGGTGATAGCTATGTTTTTTGCTCCGTCAGCATTGATCGGAGCAATGCATCTTTTGGTGTCAAGTCCTTCGAAAACCGTCTCGATGACAGGATAAAGGTCCCTGTCCGGAGAAAAAAGGATGACAGCGTTCGATGTGACATGAAGCTCGATATTGTCTTTGAGAGTAACCGGCCCTGTAAGCCAGATGCCTTCCGGAACGACGACACGGCCGCCTCCGAGAGAGACAAGATGCTCTATCGCGGACTTGAAGGCATCGGTATTCATGGCGATCCCGTCTCCGACACCTCCGAAGTCTGAAACACTCACTTCCCTGTCGGGAATCTGAGGGCGAGAAACGCGCGCCATCTCGAACGGAAGATTTTCATACAGGTAATCGAATTCAGCGGCATTCCTGCAGCCGGAAGACAGAAGCATCGGTGTGAGGAATGCCAGCATCCCTACAGCGGTTTTCTTTATGCCTGCAAACATGACGATACGGTTTTGGTTTTTGCAAAAGTAAAAACAATGCATATTGTCGTCGGGGACTTTTTGTCATAAAACCGTAACAAATCGTCATTTGCTCCGGCGAAATCTTTTCCCGATACGCACAGGCACAAAAAAAGAGGCGACCCAAAAGGGGACTTTCTGCGTTACGCTTGAAGTTCCTCCTTTTGGGTCACTCTCGCGAATTATCTTCAAAAAGCCGGACTTCCGTTTCTCCATATACAGAAACGCTATTCCGGTTTTCCGGACTATTTCAGCGTCACTTTCAGAGGATTCGCCTGGGCATAAGCGAAATCTTTCACGGTCTTGGCCCAGGCCTCCGGAGATTCTACTCCGCCTTTGCTCCAGCCTGATCCCGTCCAGACATCCGCACGTTTCCCTGGAGTGATGCTGTATTTGAGGACGGCATGTCCGTCCATGGTACCGACTTCTACGTTCTCTTCCGCCGCGTCCACTACGAGACCTACGGAAATATTTCCGTCAGCCTCAGGATCGGCGCTGTCCGACGCCTTCTCGGTAAAGGCGATGTAATGGTCTCCGTCTTCACGGTCGATGACATCATGGAGCACCGCGCCGAGAACTACGGGAAGTTCATCGGCCGGAGCATCGAACCAGTTGGAAATCTTGATGAAGTTGGTATTCGCATCCACGGTCAGCTCCCTCTTGAGTACGACCTGATACCCGGCCACGCTGAAAGGCTTGTAGGTAAAGAGGACTTTTGTACGTATCGGGCCGTTGCATATACGGTTGTAAGTCTCGTAATTGTCTCCGAGCACGATCTTCTCATCGACATACGGAGCAAGGGCGCCGCCGCCGAGCGTATTGGCCACCTTGTAGCAGTCCATACCGTCGCCGTGGTCATGGTGATAGTCGTTCAGCTCATACCTTTTGTCGACAACTAAGGACTCTACCCTCTTGAGCCAGATATCCGGACCGAGCGTACGCGGGTCTTCCAGTGCCGGACCGTAAACGCGGCCTGCTATACGGTTGTTTTCGTAAGCATAGTCATCGAGCCTCTCCGGAACGTAGCGGCTGAAAACCAAAGTATCATACGTCTCGCGCTCTCCTGCCTTTACGGTGTATTCAGCAGTCTGATGCGCAGGAACGGTAGCCTGGAATATCAGTTTTACCATTCCGTAATCCTCGGTGTACACCTGAGAAGGCACCTGTGCGCCGGCAGCATCGAGGACCACGACATTTTCAGCCGTAAGCTCCGGATGCTCCGCAATGATATTGCCGAAATCGAGTTCTATCGTCTCGCTGACGCGATCCAGATCGGATGCATTCTCGACGGATACTTTAAGATCCCTGCTGCCGCAGGATATCATCATTGCAGCTGCCAGGGCGGCAGCTGCAAAAGCAAATATGCGTCTCATAACCATTACTGAGGCTGTTTACCGATATAGGCGAGGATACCGCCGTCCACATAAAGGATATGTCCGTTCACGAAATCGGAAGCAGACGAAGCGAGGAACACTGCCGGTCCCTGAAGATCTTCGGCGTTGCCCCAGCGTGCCGCAGGAGTCTTGGCCACGATGAACGCATCGAACGGATGACGCGATCCGTCAGGCTGACGCTCGCGAAGAGGAGCGGTCTGAGGAGTGGCTATGTAGCCCGGCCCGATACCGTTGCACTGGATGTTGTACTCGCCGTATTCGGATGCGATGTTTCTTGTAAGCATCTTGAGACCGCCCTTCGCCGCAGCATAGGCAGACACAGTCTCGCGTCCGAGTTCGGACATCATGGAGCAGATGTTGATAATCTTTCCGCCACCGTTCTTTATCATGGACGGAATGACGGCTTTCGATACGATGAACGGACCGTTCAGGTCGATATCTATCACCTGGCGGAACTCCTCGGCCTTCATCTCGATCATCGGGATACGTTTGATGATGCCGGCATTGTTCACGAGGATATTGATAGGGCCAAGGTCTTTCTCGATTTTGGCTACGAGTTCCTGCACCTGGTCTTCCTTGGTGACGTCGCATACATAACCTTTGGCATCGATGCCTTTTTCCTTATAAGAAGCAAGCCCCTTGTCTACGAGCTCCTGCTTGATATCATTGAAAGCGATTTTGGCTCCGGCCTCGGCAAAAGCCGTAGCAAGCGCGAAACCGATACCGTAAGATGCGCCGGTAACGAGCGCCACCTTACCTTCGAGTGAAAAATTTACCATAATTTTAGTTGTATTAAGTAGTTTGATATCAGTTCTTGAATCATTTCCCGAATCTATTTCAAATCAGTGGTCGAACATCCGTCCATGTCTCCATAGTCGAGATTCTCTCCGCACATGGCCCAGATAAACGTATAGTTCTTGGTAGCACAGGCGGAATGGATGCTCCATTCAGGGGAAATCACGGCCTGGTCGGCTTTCATCCAGATATGGCGTGTCTCGTCCGGCTCTCCCATGAAATGGCATACGGCCTGATCCTCCGGAATTTCGAAATAGAAATATACTTCCATGCGGCGGTTGTGCGTATGAGCAGGCATTGTGTTCCAGGTGCTTCCCGGCTTCAACTCCGTCATACCCATCTGAAGCTGGCATGTAGGTACGACTTCCTTCACGAGCATCCTGTTGATGACGCGGTGGTTGCTCTCCTCGAGAGTTCCGAGCTCCATGTGCACTGCCTCGGCGCGTGTAGTGAGATGATCCGGATAAGTCGTATGTGCCGTAGAGCTGCAGAAATAGAATTTTGCAGGATTCGCAGGATCGGCACTCTCGAAAGTTACCTTCCTGTCTCCCCTTCCGAGATAGAGGGCCTCCTTGTATTCCATTTCGTATTTCTTATCTCCGGCAGTCACTATGCCCCTGCCTCCGACATTGAAGATGCCGATTTCCCTTCTCGAAAGGAAATATTCGGCCCTGAGAATGTCTATCGGCTTGAGTTCGAGAACTTCGTTCACCGGCATGGCGCCTCCGGCAATCATTCTGTCATGCATCGTATAGACGATATTGATTTCATCCGCCGAGAAAACCTTCTCGACAAGATAATTTTTCCTCAACTGGGCGGTGTCGTAATGTTTGACATCCTGCGGATGAGCCGCATACCTGACTTCGCTGTTTATTTTCATAATAATCTAAGTTTAAATCGTTTTCAATCAACATGGTAAAGGTCGGACAAAAAATTTGCCGTATTCAGCCGGTCCTACTTAAACCAGCCAAAAGTAGTAAATTTAATTGTAAACTCAAACAAGAATTCAGAAAAACAAACGAATTTCCGTTCCCGGTCACGGAAAAATGTTTCGAATACGGAATCTCAGGGAAAATTTTCCCGGACGACATTTCGGATTATGCATTGCAAGGGCTTGAATATTAAAAATCGTAAGCGCAGCAGAACATTTGCTTTACAACTGAAACGGCTTCCGTTTTCATTGCCGGAAATCCGGCAATATCAGACAAGAAAAAAGCGCGTATGCGTATTTTTGCCAAAAATGACGTATTGCCATCCCCACACGGAATCGTCATCGCGACTTAACAAATAATATATGAATTTAGACACGACTATCGGAAAAGGCTTGTACGATGCAAGCAACGAGCACGACGCGTGCGGAGTAGGAATGTTGGTGAATATTCACGGCGACAAATCGCACGAATTGGTCGACTCGGCCCTGAAAGTGCTTGAAAACATGAAGCACAGAGGGGCGGAAGGTGCGGACAACAAGACGGGAGACGGGGCCGGCATCATGCTCCAGATCCCGCACGAATTCATTCTCCTGCAGGGAATACCCGTTCCAGAAAAGGGAAAGTACGGGACAGGGCTCGTGTTCCTCCCGAAAGACGGGAAAGAGCAGGAAAAGATTTTCAGTATCATCATCGAAGAAATCGAACGGGAAGGGCTTGCGCTGATGCATCTGAGGTCCGTCCCGGTAAACAGCGGGATTCTCGGAAAAGACGCCTTGGACAGCGAGCCTGACATCAAGCAGATTTTCGTCACGGGATACGTGCCCGGAGAAAATTTCGAAAGAAAACTCTACATGGTCAGGAAGAAGATCGAGAAGCGCGTGGACAACAGGGATTTCTACATCGTTTCGCTGTCTAACAAGACCATAATATATAAAGGTATGCTTTCATCCACGCAGGTCAGGGAATATTTCCCGGATCTCACGCAGCCGTACCTTACCAGCGGAATCGCGCTCGTACACTCCCGTTTCAGCACGAACACCTTTCCTACATGGAGTTTGGCGCAGCCTTTCAGGATATTGGCCCATAACGGTGAAATCAATACCATCCGCGGCAACAGGGCATGGATGGAAGCAAGGGAAAGCGTCCTGGCCACTCCGGGAATTCCGGACATCAAGGCCATAAGACCGATCATCCAGCCAGGCATGAGCGACAGTGCGTCTTTGGACAATGTCTTAGAATTCTTCATCATGTCAGGCATGAGCCTTCCTCACGCCATGGCCATGCTTGTCCCGGAATCGTTCAATGACAAAAACCCCATAAGCGAAGATCTGAAAGCCTTCTATGAATACCATTCTATTCTGATGGAGCCATGGGACGGTCCGGCAGCCCTGCTTTTTACCGACGGACGTTACGCAGGCGGCATGTTGGACAGAAACGGTCTCCGCCCGGCCAGATATCTCGTCACAAAAAACGGCATGATGGTCGTGGCGAGCGAAGCCGGGGTCATCGGATTCGAGCCTAACGAAATACAGGAAAAAGGCCGGCTCCAGCCGGGGAAACTCCTGCTCGTAGATACGCAGGAAGGCAGGATATACTATGATGCCGAGCTGAAACAGGAGCTGGCATCATCCAGGCCGTATCGCAGGTGGCTTTCGGACAACAGGATAGAACTCGATACACTCAAAAGCGGAAGAAAGATCGAAAACAGCGTCGAAAACCATGATATCCTGCTGAGGAATTTCGGATTCACCCGGGAAGATATCGAAAAGACCATCATGCCCATGTGCACAACCGGCTCGGAGCCTACCGCATCCATGGGCAACGACACGCCGTTGGCCGTCCTTTCCGAGAAGCCGCAGCTGCTGTTCAACTATTTCAGACAGCAGTTCGCCCAGGTCACCAACCCGGCCATCGATCCCATCAGGGAAGAACTCGTGATGTCGCTGACCGAATACATCGGAGCAGTGGGCATGCAGATTCTGCTTCCTGATGAAAAACACTGCAAAATGGTCAGACTGCCGCACCCCGTACTGACGAACACGCAGCTCGACATCCTGTGCAACATCAGATACAAAGGCTTCAAGACCGTCAAACTGCCTATGATATTCGAAGCGGCGAAAAGCAGGGCCGGGCTGCAGGAGGCTCTCGGTAATCTGTGCAAACAGGCGGAGCAGTCCGTGGACGACGGGGTCAACTACATCATACTTTCAGACCGTGGAGTGGATGCGGAACATGCGGCCATACCGTCTCTTTTGGCAGTCAGCGCCGTACATCACTACCTGATATCCGTACAGAAAAGAGTACAGACCGCTCTGATAGTCGAAAGCGGGGAAATCCGCGAAGTCATGCACGCTGCCCTGCTCATGGGCTACGGGGCCAGCGCCATCAATCCGTACATGGCCTTTGCCGTCGTGAACGATCTCGTAAAGACCGAAAGAATACAGATGAACTATGAAACGGCAGAGAAAAACTACATCAAGGCTGTCTGCAAAGGTCTGTATAAAGTCATGAGCAAAATGGGCATAAGCACCATCAGATCATACCGGGGAGCCAAGATATTCGAAGCCGTCGGCATCGGGGAAGAAGTGCTCAAGACCTATTTCCACACACCTGTCTCCACCATCGGAGGCATAGGGCTGAAGGAAATAGCCGCGGACTGCATCAGATTCCATGACAGCGGATTCAAATCCGAAACCGCTTCCGGCATCCTGCCTCATATCGGACAGTTCTCCTGGAGAAAAGACGGGGAGAAACACGCATGGAATCCGGAAAGCATCAGCACACTGCAGCTTGCCACCAAGACAGGCGACTATCTCAAGTTCAAGGAATTCACGAGAATCGTCGACAAGAAAGACTCTCCGATTTTCCTGAGGGACTTTTTCAGTTTCAAAAAGAATCCGATTCCGGTGGAAGAAGTGGAGCCCGAAGAAAATATCGTAAAGCATTTCGTGACGGGAGCCATGTCGTTCGGAGCCATCAGCAAAGAGGCCCATGAAGCCCTTGCGATAGCCATGAATCTGCTCGGCAGCAGAAGCAATACCGGAGAAGGCGGTGAAGACAGCGCCCGGTTTACAGAGACTGTCGACGGCATATCCCTCAACAGCAAGACAAAACAGATCGCATCAGGGAGGTTCGGCGTCACGGCTGAATATTTGGTCAACGCGGAAGAAATCCAGATCAAGGTCGCACAAGGGGCAAAGCCAGGAGAAGGCGGACAGCTTCCAGGCTTCAAGGTCGACGGGATCATTGCCCGCACCAGACATTCGATTCCAGGCATATCCCTGATTTCACCGCCGCCTCATCATGACATTTACTCCATCGAGGATCTGGCACAGCTGATATTCGACCTGAAGAACGTGAATCCGAAAGCTCTTGTCAGCGTAAAACTCGTATCCGAAAGCGGTGTCGGCACCATTGCAGCAGGAGTGGCGAAAGCCAAAGCCGACATCATAGTCATCTCGGGAGCGGAAGGAGGAACGGGAGCGTCTCCGGCATCATCCATGAGATATGCCGGCATCCCGCCTGAGATAGGGCTTGGCGAAACCCAGCAGACCCTCGTACTGAACGGTCTCAGAGGACAGGTGCGTCTTCAGACCGACGGCCAGCTCAAGACGGGAAAGGACATAATATCCATGGCCCTGCTCGGAGCCGAAGAATTTGCTTTCGGGACCACCGTGCTGATAGTTCTCGGATGCGTGATGATGAGGAAATGCCATTCGAACACATGCCCGGTGGGAGTTGCCACCCAGAATCCGGAACTTCGCAGGCATTTCCGCGGGCATTACCGGTACGTCGTGAACTATTTCAGGTTTTTAGCCCGCGAAGTCCGTGAATATTTGGCGGAAATGGGATTCCGCAAATTGGACGACATAGTCGGACGGACAGACCTTATAGAAATACTTCCGGCTCCGGAAAACTCCAAGGCTTCGAAGATAGACTTCTCGAGACTGCTCCACAAGGCGGAAGACGGACCTGCCGTCCACTGCGTATCGGCCAGGAAGCCGGATATCCGGAATGTCCGCGACCTCGATATCATAGATGCGGCAAAAGACGCGATAGAAAAGAAGAGGGAAATCTCTCTTGAATATGCTGTCGCAAATACTGATCGCGCCGTCGGCGCAATGCTTTCAGGAGTCGTTGCCTCCAAATACGGAGAAGCCGGACTGCCTGACGATACCATAGAAATCAAATTCAAAGGCTCGGCAGGCCAGAGTTTCGGGGCATTCCTCGCACACGGAATAAATTTCAGACTTGAAGGAGAAGCTAACGATTATTTAGGCAAAGGCCTGAGCGGAGGCCGGATTTCCGTACGTCCGCCTGTCAGGAGCGATTTTGATGCCGAGAAAAACACCATAGCCGGGAATACGCTTCTGTACGGAGCCACAAGCGGTGAAGTGTACATCAACGGACGCGTAGGAGAACGCTTCGCCGTCAGGAACTCCGGAGCGATAGCGGTAGTGGAAGGCGCTGGAGACCACTGCTGCGAGTATATGACAGGAGGGCGTGTGGTCGTGCTCGGGGAAACCGGCAGGAACTTCGCGGCAGGAATGAGCGGAGGTCTCGCGTACGTCTGGGACAAAAACGGACGGTTCGACTACTTCTGCAACATGGAAATGGTGGAACTGTCCCTGCTCGAAGACTCTGCCTCGCGCAAGGAACTTCATGAACTCATCAGGCAGCACTACCTGTACACCGGGTCACAACTTGCCAGAAAAATGCTCGACGACTGGAACAGGTATGCGGAAGAGTTCATCCAGGTAACGCCTATCGAGTACAAGAGGGTCCTCGCGGAAGAGCAAATGAAAAAACTCCAGCAGAAAATCGCGGAAGTCCAGAGAGATTATTGAGTCTGAAATTTTTATCAGGACTGGGACCTCACCGGAACAAGACAAAACGAAAATTATGGGAAATCCAAAAGCATTTCTGACGGTACCGAGACAGGAAGCCGGGTACCGTCCAATACACGACAGGATATTGGACTTCGGAGAAGTCGAACAGACATTGAATACGAGCGACAGGAAACTGCAGGCATCCCGATGCATGGACTGCGGAGTGCCGTTCTGCCACTGGGCCTGCCCTCTCGGGAACAGGCCTCCGGAATTCCAGGACGCCATGTATCACGGCAGATGGAAAGAAGCATACGAAATACTGTCTCTCACGAATGACTTTCCGGAATTCACCGGACGGGTATGCCCTGCACTCTGCGAAAAAAGCTGTGTCCTGAAACTGAGCTTCGATGCTCCGGTGACAGTACGGGAGGACGAAGCAGCTGTCATAGAGGCAGCTTTCAGAGAAGGATATGTAAAACCCGGAAAGTGGCAGGCAAACGGAAAGAAAGTGGCGGTTATCGGATCGGGGCCGGCAGGTCTGGCAGCCGCAAACCAGCTGAACAGGAAAGGCTACGATGTCACCGTTTTCGAAAAGGATGAATATATAGGAGGTCTCCTGCGCTTCGGGATTCCGAACTTCAAACTGAACAAGGCCATCATCGACCGCAGGTTGGCTGTGATGGAAGCCGAAGG
>CALUSD010000114.1 GCA_944323295.1 uncultured Bacteroidales bacterium
CAATGGCCGAAGGCTTCACTATCGTATCTCCGTCATACGTCACGGAATATCTCAGCGTATCGGATGTGCGTATCGACACTTTTACACGACCGTCGGGTGACAGTATGATCACATTTTCACCGGAGCCGCCGCCTGTACAGGAGACTAAAAACGAAATCGATAGCACAAATAAAATGAATATCCTGGAATTCATCGTCTTTAACATTAAAGTTCTACATGAATGCTGCCGCCTGTTCCGACTGCAAATGTTTTTTCTTCGGAGGTGGTCTTTATCTTTATTTCAAGCATGTCTTCGCCTGTACGGCTCACGACAATATCGAAGTCGTGTCCGAAAGCCTTTATCCTGCGGAGCGACATCCGGTCCCAGCAGGAAGGCAAAGACGGCGTCATCGTGAAACTTCCGAATCCGGTAGGCCTGATTCCGAACATCCCTTCCGTAATGATGCGGCAGTACAGTCCGCTTTCTGCCGACAGATGCCTTTGGGAGCCCTCCGGCCACGCTTCGATGGCGTAAGGCACATGATTCCCGAGCAGACGTCTTTCCGAATACTCATGAAGTTTCTTCGTGGCGGTATCGGACATCCCGGCCGCATAGATTCCCCGCAATGCGTACAGGGTCGACCGGTCCCAGAAAGTGGCGCTTCCCTGCTCTGTCAGCAGACCGTCCTCTTTCCACAGCAGCGGGCTGCACAAGGCCTCTGCGGTCCCTTCCGCCCTGTCATAAATCCCCACGGTCAGAGGTATGCATATCCAGGAGCGGAGAAGTGTGTTTCCGTCATAGTATCTGTACGTATGGAAGCCTTCGATGTCCGCCCCGAAGTATTTTTCGATATTCTTTTTCAGTTTCGCAGCCTGCCTGAGATAAGATTTTGCCACGTACGCCGGTTTCCCGAGCGCTTTGGCTATATATGCGGCACTGTTCAGGGCATCGTAGTAGAGAGACGAGGTGCAGAGATTCGCATCCCCTGCTTCGAAACGTCCTTCGAGTTCGTCCGTATCGGAAACTACCACGCCCTGAGGATTGAGTTGCCTGCGGCAATATTCCAAACACCATTCTATCAGGCTCCAGAGTTCCTCAGCCTCATCCCTGTCTGCATTCGCCAAGGCAAAGCGCGATGCTCCGTAAGCTATCATCGCCGCATCGCCCCTGTCTCCGGCCCCGTCCCAGATATCCGTGCCTTCGGCAATTATGGAACTCGGAAGAGGCTTGTATTCAGGATTCATGAAACGCGCGAAATGCCTGAAAGAATTGATGGCTGATTCGCAGCCTTTCCGGTATCCCGTGTATGGAAAAAACGGGTTTACATATTCTGCCTGGTCGTTGGCCCATATGGCGGCATAGTACGATTCTCCTCCCGGAGCATGCATGTACCCTCCGGCAGTCTTGCAGATGCTTTCGCAGGCGCGGATTTTTGCATACCTGAACATCGTGTTTATCACGCTGTCAGGAGTTTCGAGCACGAGGGCGCCGTTCATGTCATTTTCCACGAAAGCACGCCTTGCATCGAGTTCCGACGCAGCATCTCCGGTATTCACCGGCCGGCCTTCGACATGACCGGAAAAGACCACATCGAAAGCGATGCTCTCGCCTTTACCGAGTACGAAGGTGCCGTTCCCGGCAATGGAAACTTCTATGACATAGACCCCGTCCTTACCTCTCTCGGCCAATGTCCTGAACTTCTGGGAATATTCCGGAATGTAGAATACGGATTTCCTGTCTTTCAGATTCTGCAATGTGAATCTTTCATAAAGCACCGGCTTGTCGACAGACGGGAAAATCGTTCGAGTCAGCTTGACGGCGGGCACGGGTGCCGTACCCGAGCCTGTGCCGGTATTCTGTCGTCCTACGGACCATGTTTCTTCACTGTAGAACGCTCCGTCTATGATGATTTTTTCGGTCCGGCCGTCTTTCAGGGCCAATCCGTCGACGCTCAGCAGGGAAGGAATATCCACGGCGACCCTGTGCATCAGGCTGGCATGGGTATCGTTAGGGATTCTCCTGAGCATCGGGAAGACGAGCGACCTCTCCGTTGTCAGGGTAGAAGCCTCGTTGAGAGCCCAGCGCAGGACGCAGGCTATCTGCTCCCCGCTCATTTCGAAATGATCGGAATGCGGGACTTCGCCGGCTTTGACATCCCATTCGATTTGTCCCTCCTCGTTTATTTTCCATCTTGTATCCGCATCATCCATGTCACAGGCTTCATGCTGCCGGCACAGGCTTTTGGCACTGTCATCATTCGGCATTGTCGGGACGGCTGCCAAGGCGGCCGCCGACAGGATAATACCGGACATGGCCGCAATATTTCTTCTGCTGATCATCTGAACTTCTTTTTAAAAAAAACTTTTGCGAACGGGCACTTAACTTAAAGACTGTTCGATAAGTTTCAATTCCTGTGGAGTGTAGCAGGTCTCCGTCACATCCTCTCCGGCTGCCGCGGACACGTATTTCAGGAAGAAAAGCATCTTCTCATAATCTCCGCGGAGGTCTTCCATCGTCTCGGGATCAGCTGCATACAACTCGCGGAAAGCCGTTTTGAATATGTCCCAGCCGTATTTTTCCTTTATGCGTAGGAATGTGTAGTGAAGTGCGTCGCCGTTGTTCTTCGCGACTCCGCTGCCGATGGTCTCGTCATAGAATATCTTGTAATAGTCCATGATTTCGGCTCCCGTATATTTGGTATCTCTCATGATGACTGTCCCGCCGCATGCTTCGAGTGCGTATGACATTCTGAAATTTGCGAACAGTTCGTCATTCCAGTTCCACCGGCCGTTGTCGGCCACGGTACCCGGAGAGAAAGTATGTCCGATTTCATGCAGGATGCCGAAGATCCAGTCGCCTTCAGTTTCGATTTTCGACAGATTCCCGCTGATATCCGTATGGCTGTTCCAGAGGATAGGATTGCCGGCGAGCGCCCAGTATCCGGCTTCCA
>CALUSD010000115.1 GCA_944323295.1 uncultured Bacteroidales bacterium
AGGACACAGGATATTTCCCTGACAGTATTCTGGAAGCATTTGAAGCTGCGTCAAATGAAATACGATTCAATCTCACATTGAAAAATATCAGGGAGATAAAGGCACTCCTTTCTAAACCATCTGGTAACGACAGTGCCAGTGAGGGCGGGGCAGAGGATAAATAAATGTCATTGGCTATGCAGTGGTAAATGCCCGCGGTAAATTTACATACTTGATAGAGGCAGTCTCAGAAGCGGATTATGATTCCGAACCATTCAAGTTCGATCATCTGAGGGACGTTATCCTTGCTCTGGAGTGCCTATGTGAGATCAGGGGTATTTTATTCAAAAAGAATGCGTGAGACACACACGGTTGCAGGGGATTATGTTATATTTTACAGGTGACTTACATGGCGAATACAGCCGTTACCTTTGTTTGGAAAGGTACACGGGAGAAAAACTTACGGGGGACGATTTCTTATTTGTCTGTGGCGATTACGGCTTCTTATTTTATCCTGTAGGATCGAATGGATATACGGAGCAACAGCGGCAGTTGAATGAAATTGAGAAATTACCATACACGACTTTGTTCTGTGACGGAAATCATGAGAACTTCGATCTGCTTGAATCCTATCCTGTTGAGGTTTGGAACGGAGGGAAAGTCCACCGAATACGTTCCAATATATTACACCTTATGCGAGGTCAAGTATATAATATTGACGGCACCAAGGTCTTCTCAATGGGTGGCGCATACAGTATAGACAAATATATGCGGCAGTCGGGATATTCATGGTGGAGTCAAGAACGTCCGAACAATGATGAATATAAAGAAGCATCTGCTAACCTTGTTTCGGCAGAAAATAATGTGGATATTATCATATCGCACACCGCACCAAGAGAAATCATCTATCGCATGGGAAGAGTGCCGGATATGCATGACGCCGAGCTTACCGGATTTCTCGAATGGATTATGTACGAAGTTTCATTCAAAAAGTGGTATTTCGGACATTGGCATATAGATCAAGTGATTACCGATAAAGTTCGCGCGATCTATTTTGATGTTGTTCGATATGAAGAAAAGGGAAGTTTATAAATTGTGAATATTAGAAAGCAATTTATGATTGGTAATAAAGAGGTGTATGGTTTGGGAAAAGTACCCTGATCATATAAAACAAAAATTCAGATAGAGGCATGATGAAAAAAATTATTATTACTGTATTGATAGCAATGTGTGTCTCGCTTTGTGCTTGTCAGTATACGGAGACAGTACGACCAAACATTTCCGAAGAATATAGTCCCTATGAAGTTGGTATTTATGTGAAGGATTCGGAAAAAGAAGCATGGTATAATGCAATTGTTAAATTGATATCCAATCAGCAAGTGCCCTATGGCGAACACGGTGAAATTATGGGCTATGAGGCACCGAGGCCTGATGAACCCAGTATAGCTTGCGGTTTGGACATGGGATTGTTTGATGTGACAGGTGATGGTGTTCCTGAACTGCTTTTAAATATGGGCGGTGGTTCAGCGGGAAATGATTACTTTTACGTATACGATATTTTCACGGGCAATATAGTTGGTCAAATAGATGGTGGCGGTGAAAAAGCCTGGGCAATTTACTATGATATCGAGAATAATGAGTACTTGCCAATCGGTCGATATGATTGGCGAAGCGGAGATTCCGGAAGTATGCATTATATTACAACTATTGCCTATTATGAGGAAGAACAATCTTACTGTGAAAAAGGTTTGTTCTATTCGGCATACGAATATGATAAAAAACAACTTGAGGATGAGAACGGCAACCCTGTCGGAATTGAACTTGATATTGAGAAAGTTGTATTCAAGGTGGAAGGAAAGCCATGTGGATTTCAAGAATATCACTACAAGCTAACTGATTTTTTTCAAAATCATAGTTTGATTCCCGACACCGGACTCAGACTATTCTATTGGAGTGATGTATCTGAAAAAGATGATAGCAATCAAGAACGTGCCGAGAAGATGGCTAAAATGCTTCTATATGGTTCAGGACAGCAGTTCGTCAAAAAAAGAAATTGATATCTAACTTATTTTAAAGATGTAAATAATTGGGGCAAGATATGAAACAAAAAGACAAGTATGGATTAGATGAAAGAATAAGCCTTATAGAGAAATATAGAATACAAGCATGCATGTCTACCGGGTCAACCAGTGCGCGAAAATGGTATCGTCGTGGGATGAAATACGCCCAAAAAAGCGGGAAATACGATCAAAAGAATTATGAATATTACTATGACTTTCAAGAACATGATAAGTATTATGAAAAGAAAGGTTATGCGTATTTTGAAAAAGCAGCGAACTGTTTTATGAAGGCAGCAGAACTTGGAAACGATTTGGCTATTATGAATTATGCGGTGTATTTATTTTCGTTTAAGGAAGATTATTCACATGCATTAGAACTGTTTTTGCAAGCATCAGCGCTTGGGCTTGCTGTAGCTGATTATCAATTGTGGTTGTTTTACAAGTACGGATATTGCGGAGCAGAAAAGGATGAGGCAAGATCGGCATTCTATCTTAATCGGGCGTATCTTTTCTTGTCTGTTCGCTGCGAATCACAATATGAATAAAAAAAGATTT
>CALUSD010000116.1 GCA_944323295.1 uncultured Bacteroidales bacterium
TCATGATAGAAATAGCTGCCGTCGTCATTGTAGGCCGGAATGGCCCTCGTGGTGTTCATCGCGTAAGTGTACGGGTCGACGCCGTAAGCGAAATCATTGACTTTTCGGTAGCTGCCGTTCATCGACAGATCGATGGACAGTTTGGTATTAGGTCTGTATGTAGTGTTTGAACTGGCTGTAAACTGGAGCTGGTCATTGCCCTTGGCATCGCCGTGGGTATCGTTTACTCCGATAGAGAAACGGCTTTGTACCTTCTCACCCCCCCCCGATACACTTACATTGTGCGTATGGCTCACGGCGGTGCGGAACAGGATGTCAAACCAGTCGGTGTTCATGTTTTCCATCCTGCGGAACTCCTGCTCGAATTCCTGTACGGTTATCTCCTTGTTCTGGAGCTTCTGTATCAGTCCGCCGTATCCGATAGGAAGTATGGCCGTGGTGTACTGGTTGCGGTCCTCGTACATATCCTGCTGGAATCGCATCCATTCCTGGGAATTCATCATGTCGTAAAGACCGTACGAAGGTTTCTGGCCGATATTCACGTTTCCGCTGTAATTCACGGAAAGGCCGCTTCCCGATGCTTTCTTGGTAGTGATGACTATGACACCGTTTGCTGCCTGCGAGCCGTAGATGGCTGTAGAAGCGGCATCCTTGAGGACGGTGATAGTCTCGATATCCGCAGGATTCAGCCAGGAAATGGCGTTACCTGCAGTCTGTGCGAGGTCTTCCATGTCGCCTGAAATAGGGCTGGCATCATTAGGTATAGGTACAGGGTTGGTCTGTATCACTCCGTCCACCACCCAGAGAGGTTCCTGGTTTCCGAGAATGGTGGACGTTCCCCTGATGCGGATTTTAGGAGTTCCTCCGACCTTTCCGGTAGTGTTGAGCACGGACATTCCCGGGATTACGCCCTGAAGCATCTGGTCGATAGTCGCTTCACCCGGGACAAGGATTTCGTCGGCCTTGATCTGGGTGACAGCTCCTACGTATTCGCTTCTGTTGTAGTTTCCGTAACCGGTCACCACGACTTCATTCAGGGCCTGCATGTCATCCTGGAGGGTGACGTTCATGTGAGTCTGTCCCGTGTAGTTGATTTCCTGAACGGAATAACCGAGGCAGGAAAAGACGATAACCCCGGATTTCCGGCCTTTCAGATCGAGGTCATAGTTTCCTACGCGGTTGGTTTCAGTACCAATACTGGTACCTTTGATCATGACTGCCACTCCAGGCAAGGCGACACCGTTGCGGTCCTGCACCTTACCTATGATATGCCCTGCCCGCGGAGTAATTTCATCTTCTCCGTTCTGGGCAGCACCGGCATAGCCCTCCGCCGCATTCAGCGGCATTGTGACAGCAAAAGCAAATGCAAGCAATGCTGATACGAGTGCTTTCATAAGTGATGATTGTTAAGTTGTTAATATATAAGTGTATTCAGTTTTTTGTGCTGTTCTGTGCACTTCATGATTTCATGTTGGGGGCGTGCACAAGGCGCAAAATTATAAAAATTCCATAAAATGACATTTCAAAATATTGTAGAATCTGCATTGGAATTTTTTCAAAATTGATTTTATAAAATATTTCCGTGGAAAAATTTAGAATCTGTTACAAAATCCAGAAAGTTGTATTGGACTTTTGAATAATTTCAAAACAGATTCTTATTTTTGTCCCGCCATACGCACATAATGATATGCAAATCGTATAAACGACTGACGAATATGCTTGAAAAATTTTTATTGTTGCTTACTTGTTTTATTCCGGCATTGATGACGGCAGAGACCCGGGAAACATGCCGGTGTGAACCAGAATATTTGACCGAAAGCGATACGGTCAGACTCTTCTACGACCCGAAAGCCTCATTTCTAAAAGGGGATATCCGAGGCGTTTACTACTGCTGGAAAAACTATCATTGGGCGGCGGAAGACATGGCCCTCGTGAAGAACGAACACGGGACACTGTCTGCATCCTTCGTAATCCCTGAAAATACTGCATTGGTAGCATGGAAATTCTGCGACAAGGATACAACCGATATCGGCGGCAAAGATTTCGGATATGCAAGATATGTTCTCGACAAAAACGGAAAAAACAAGCCTTCGGCCAATATCGGATGGGGGCTTCTCCGAGGCGAACACACACAGCAGCTTGCAGGTATACCGTCGTTGGAGAATGCAGGTTTCGAGAAAAAAGATGACGAGGTCATCCGCATGTGGATAAACTATGAACTCCGCGACTATCCACAGGAACTGAAAAACGTCTTCTGGTTTGCTACGATGGCTCTTTCTTCCGACGGGCAGGAGTCCAAGGACAATATGAAAGCCATAGTCAGAACTCTGATAGAGAATGACGGCAAGGGCGACAAACTCGACGAGGAACAGTTGCTGAAAGCGCATCATTTGGTTTCTTCGGTGCTCCCTGATTCCACTATGAGAATTGAAATCGAAAAGAAATTTGCGGAACGCTATCCTGACGGAGAATTTTTCAGGGAAAAGGCGGCGCGGGAACTGTTCATGACAGCCAAGGATGAAAGTTTCGATGAAAATTTCCGGAATTTCCTGAACAGGTTTCCGCCTGAAAAATTCAGGGATACCTTTGTCGTAGACAATATGTTCGACCACTATTACAGCAATCTTTTCCGGATTTATGTTTACAGCCCCATCATCGAAAACAATGACTATTCAAGATTAGTCGAATGTATAGGCACATCGCCGAGGGTCAATCTTGCCACTTATTTCTGGCACATTATCCAGATACCGTATATGAGAGGCGACGTACCGGCGGACAAGCTGTATCCCTATGCAACTATGATTTATCATGAAATGATGTCCAGACCGAGAACGGAAAAGGAAAAGGTGTGGTCTCCGCGCGAATGGAAAGAAATGTTCTACCGGACCAACAGGCAAGCCTGCTTGGACTATTCCAAAATTTTGGATGAGGTCGGAGAAACAGGACATGCAATGGAACTTATGGACACCCTGTCTGCCTGTTTCGGGACAGGCAATACGGATTTCAACGATTTTTATGTCAGCATTCTCCGCAAAAACGGCCGTAACAACGAGGCTCTGATGCATATAAAAACGGCGGTGTCCGACAATCAGGCCACTCCCGAAATGCTCGGGATTCTCAAGGAAGAATATGTCAGAAACGGCGGGCAGGAATCGGAATTCGAAAACTACGTCGCTTCGCTGAAATCAGAAGCCTTGATGCAGGCACAGAAAGACGCTCTTCTGAAAAGCATGATAGATGTCCCGGCCGAACTGTTCGAATTGGAAACATTGGAAGGCGATCGGGTAAATATGGCGGACCTGAAAGGACATATCATAGTCCTCGATTTCTGGGCTACCTGGTGCGGACCGTGCAAGGCGGCCATGCCCGGAATGCAAATGGCGGTGGACAGATACAAGGATGATGAGAACGTGGATTTCTTCTTTATTTCCACCATGGAAACCAGAAAGGATTTCGTGAAAGTCATAAAAGACTTCATGGCCGAAAAGGGGTTTGATTTCCAGGTGCTTCTCGACAATCCGGATGACAAGGGGCGCAGACAGGCCGTATATTCATACTATGCGAAGCAATTCCATTTTTCAGGAATTCCTCAGAAGATGATTATAGACGGAAACGGCCATGTCCGCTGGATTGCCACCGGATATTACGGGTCGCCGACAGCATTGGCTGATGAAATCAGCATCATAATCGAAGAAATCAAAACGGAAGTCCCGCCGAAATTCAAGGAAGAAAATATCATTTTCTACGGGAAAGACACACTCCGGTACGGTGCGACGCTGACCGTTCCGGACACTCCGGGAAAGCATCCCGCTATCGTGATTGCCTCAGGCACCTATCCCCAGGACAGGGACGGGACGATGGCCGGGCACAAGATTTTCAAACAGATGGCTGAATATCTTAGTGAAAGAGGTATTGCTGTCCTGAGAGTGGATGACAGGGGCGTCGGGGAATCAAACGGGGTCTACTCTGAAGCCACGACAGAGGATTTTGCCGATGACGTGATAGCTGGGGTGGAATACTTGAAATCGCGACATGACGTGGACAGGAAAAGGCTCGGAGTTCTTGGGCACAGCGAAGGCGGGGCATCCTGTTCGATAGCAGCATCCAAGTGCCGGGATATAAAATTTCTCATATCGGTGGCAGGCCTTATGACAGACGGTCTGAGTTCGGTAATACGGCAGAATCAGGATATCGTGGCTTCTACAAAAGGTATTTCGGATTTCGACCGGCAGAGATACGATGAAATCAACGATATCATGTTCCGCACCGCTTACGAATATGCGGATGCCGACAGTACGGTTTTGTCTGACAAGCTGTATGAGGAGTACGATAAATGGAAAGCCATGGATGATATCCGGGTAAAGGAAGCCGGAATAGAGTACGACCATTTCAGATATTCCATCTACATGTTCGCGCAGCAGGCTACCACGCCATGGTACAGGTTTTTTATCAGATATGACCCTGCAAAGTACCTTTCAAAAGTAAAGGTACCGGTACTTGCCATAAACGGGACAAAAGATGTGATGGTCAACTGCCGGCAGAATCTCGACAACGTCAAAACATACCTGAAACACAACAGGCATGTCACGACAGCAGCCATACCAGGAGTGAATCACCTTCTTCTTCCGTGCGAAACCGGCACGCAGGATGAGTATGCAAAAATCACCGCACCGGTTTCCGCAGATGCGATGGATGTCATTTATAACTGGCTGAAAACCGAAATCGGTCTATAAATCGACCGAAAATTCCACGGCTGCCGGCGGTATGCACATGGAGTCATTGCATGCCGCATATTCGAAATAGCCTTTGGCAGACCCGGTTTTTGCCGTTTTCCGGAACTTACAGATGAATTTCACGCTTTTTTCGAAATAGCGTACATCCATGCCGAACATATTGTCGAAAGTACTGATTTCGCTGCCTTCGAAAACGAGTTTCCCGTCCTGTTCCATGCCGTCCGATTCTTCCACCGTGACAGAAGCCGAAACAGGTCCGCCCTCTGGCATATCAGTAGAATAGACATGCCATCCGTCGGCCATGTCCACATTGAAAATCACAGCTACAACATCCTCCGGCATATTTTCGGTAGAGACCGACACATTTACCGGAGACGTTTCCTGAGCTGACGCCATCATACCGGCAGACAGCATCATTGCACAGCACAAAAATTTTTTGATCGCTTTCATATATTATACAAACATATCCTCGACTGCAAAAGTAAAATATTTTCGTAAGTTTGCATTGCGCCAGCGGCATTCTCAGGCATTATTTGAGACTTTGTCGCAGGCATGAATTTAAAATATCGGATTATGGCAGACACTACATTCTCGGAACTCGGTAAAATCGAGGCTATCCGGCAGCTTTTCGAAGGCTCGGGATTCACTCGGCAGGAACATTGCTCATTCAAGGTCGGCAAGGACGCAGGCAGCATCATACATTCAGCTGTCATGATGACTGAAGGCATCGATTTCGACCTGACCTACTTTCCGCTGAAACATCTCGGATACAAGGCGGTCATCGAAGCGACCGGAGAACTTTACGCTGCCATGTCATACCCTAAAACATTGGCCGTCAGGCTCGGAATATCTTCCAAAATCGATTTCGGGAAAATAAGGGAACTGTGGGAAGGAATCACGGCTGCCGCAAAACAGCACGGATATGAAGAATTGTCTTTGGACCTCCTCCCGTCGGTCAATGGTCTTAACATTGGCCTGTCGGCCAATGGCGAAAGGCGTTCCCTGACTGAAAAACGTCGCATGCCGGCAAAAAGCATGGATCTGATATGCGTGTCAGGCAGTCTCGGGGCGGCTTTCATGGGAATGCAGATTCTCGAGCGTGAAAAACAGAAGTTCATGAAGCGCAAGACAGACCGTTCCCAGCCGGATCTTTCAGACCACAGACTCCTCATCGGAGAATATCTGAAGCCGGAACTGAATCCCGGGTATGTAGCTCAGCTGGAGGAGGCTGAAATCATACCGTCGTACGGATATTTCATAAACAGAGGGCTGGCCGATGCCGTCAAAAAACTCGTAAGGGACAGCGGCCTCGGTGCCAAAGTCTATGTGGAGCGTCTTCCGTTTGCAGGAGGCACTATCGATCTCGGCAAGCAGTTCGGCATAGACCCTGTTTCCGCAGCATTCAACGGAGGCGACGACTGCCGTCTTCTCTTCACCATTCCTATCGGAAAACATGACAGATTCCGCCACGATTTCCAGACATTCGACATCATCGGCCACCTCGCCAAACCGGAAGTCGGAGCCGCCCTCGTCACCCACGAAGGCGTAGAACTCCCCGTCACTGCCCAGGGCTGGAAATAATGCCGATACTTTAGTTGTAAAACAATATGAATACGGAAAACAAAATAATACTCTATCAAGACGATAACGAAATAACCCGTATATCCGTGCGTTTTGCCGATGAAGATTTATGGCTGACACAAAATCAGTTGGCGGAAATATATTGTACCACACAACAAAATATCAGCCAGCACATAGAAAATATCTATAAAGATGGAGAACTTACCTCTGAGGCAACCAACAAGAAATTCTTGTTAGTTCGACAAGAAGGTAATCGTCAGGTGAAACGTAATATAGACCATTACAATCTTGATATGATTATTGCTTTGGGTTATCGTGTTCAGTCTCAGGTGGCAACTCGTTTCCGCCGCTGGGCTACACAACGACTTCATGAGTATATTCAAAAAGGATTTGCAATGGATGACGAACGGTTAAAACAAGGAGGCAACCGTTATTTTCGTGAGTTATTGCAACGCATCCGGGACATTCGTAGCAGTGAACGTAATTTCTATCAGCAGGTTACTGATATTTATGCCACAGCAACGGATTATGACCCTCGCAGTGAGATGACTAAAACATTCTTTGCTACCGTGCAAAACAAATTACATTATGCAGTCCATGAAAATACAGCAGCGGAAATCATATATAAACGTGTAAATAATGAGAAACCTTTTGTAGGAATGACCAACTTCAAAGGCAACTATATTACTAAAGACGACGTGAAGATTGCAAAAAATTATTTGTCTGAGATTGAATTGCAGCGTTTGAATCTTTTAGTTTCCAGTTTTTTGGATTTTGCTGAATTTCAAGCATTGGAAATGAATCCTATGACTATGAAAGATTGGATAGACGCATTGGATAGGCAGATTATTGCACACAAAAGGAAGATTATGATAGGAAAGGGTAATATTTCGCATAAACAAGCAATGGAGAAAGCTGAAAAAGAGTTTGAGATTTATCGCAAGCGCGAAATGATGCTCTATGAAAGTGATTTTGACAAAGAAATCAAAAAATTGAAACGTAAAGAATAGCTATACGCAGTCAGTATAGAACTCCCAGTCACTGCCCAGGGCTGGAAATAATTATTAAAAAGTAATTATTATAAAATAAACAGCAAGCCGAGAGCAGAAACGAATTTATTCGGTTATGCCGAGGCGCAGCGTGTTTGTAGACCGAAAGAGCGACGAACAGGGAGAGGGGGGAGGTCACGGAGGTAGTCGGA
>CALUSD010000117.1 GCA_944323295.1 uncultured Bacteroidales bacterium
AAGAGAATACGGCGGTTTCCTGTTCGAAAGCACCTTTGCCTCGATGATGGAAGCCTGTTCCCTTGCTTCTTCCGGGGATAGCGGCAGCAATTCCCGTGATCCGGCTTTCCATGAGTCGTACATGATGGTGAACGGGGCATTCTGGGACGGATAAAGTCTCATCTTGTGCGTGCCGAAACGTCCGTCCTCTATCAGCCTGAGGTTGTTTTCCCATACGGCGATAGTTCCCGTGCCGCTTCCTATGGCCTGGAAATACGAGTCCGGAATCCGTCCGATGACTTCGACGGCAGAAAGGACAGTGGTGCCCATGCCGTCCCGGCGGGCAATATTCTTGGCTCCGCCTTCAGCTAAAAAACGTTTCGAACCGCAAACCTTGTCGCTCAGTGCAATGGCATCGAAATAGTCCGAGCCGTGCGGAGCCGCAATGATTTTCACACAGTCGTTGAGCGGCCTGGCGAACCAAAGTGCGTTGATATTGTCCTCAGGGATGCTCAGCAGCAGTCTGATACCGTTGTCGGAGCATACCTTTGCAAAAGCCCTTGCCGTATTTCCAGCCGAAGCCACCACTAAAATGCGTTCTTCGTTTTCCGGAAGTCTGGCGCAGACCGAATACGCTTCGGTTTCCTTGAACGAGCATGTCTGCATGAATGCTCCGATTTCAGGGTTATATCCTGAGAATGTGATGAAAAGATTGTCCAATTTCAGATAATCCGCAAGTCCCTTGCTCTTGTATGTTACGGGAGCACTGGAATTTGCAAGAGTCCTCTTTATCGGCAGCCAGTTCGCGAATTTGTAAAACCCGTCGAGATCGTTTCTGAGTTCGAATTCCTTTTTCTCATATACGGCTCTTACCAATGAAGGCGTTTTCCCCTGAGGGTCGGCCAGTGTCCAGCCGGAATCCTCGAAAACTCTTCCGTCCGCACAGTTCATCAAAGAGTAGTTAGTCGGTTTGAAGGTCATAATATCGTTGTATTTAATTGGTCTTGTCAGCATGTTTTCCCGATGTCTTCCGTCCGGAATCCGAATATCTGTCGACAACCTGGGCAATGTCTTCCACCGGCCTGTCAGCATAGCGTCCGAACGTATTCATACACAGCGGACATGCAGTGACGATTCTGTCCGGAGAAGCTGCCGTCAGATTCGATATCGCGTTTTCCGTCATTGCCTTGCGTTTCTCGAAACTCAGAGTCAGACTTCCGAGGCTTCCGCCGCAGCAGATGCTTTCCTTTCTGTTTTTGGCAGCTTCCACCAACATTCCGGCGGCCGACAGCACGTTTCTCGGCTGTTCGTATATACCGCATCCTCTGCCGAGTTCGCACGGATCGTGGAAGACATATTTTATATTGTCTTTTCTGACTTTCAGCCTGCCGGACGAAATCAGTTCATCCATGAACTGCGTATGATGTATGATTCTGATGCCCGGCAGCCGATAATGTTCCATGAAAATCTTGTAGCAGATAGGGCAGGACAGAAGAAGGGTGTCGGCTCCGGAATTCATGATTATTTCAGTATTTTTTTCCACCATCTGCTTGGCCTGGTCGAAGCGTCCGGCCATAAGCATGGGCCTTCCGCAGCAGATTCCGCCGTCGCGATCCATGATTTCATAGTCCACTCCGGCTTTAGCCATGATTGATTCGGTCGCTTTCCTGATAGCCGGAGTAAGCGCCGTCATACAGCCGGTAAAATACAGAACTTTTTGATTGTCAGCTGTGGTAACATCGTTGTTATTGTTTATAACAAACTTGTTATATTGCTCGGAGAGCACGGAAGCGTCTATATTCGAGTAATCAGGACCGAAATTGTATTTCCTCATGGACCGCTGTGCAATTCTCAATTTGTCGCCTTCGACTCCGACCGGACATACCGCAGTGCATTTCGCGCAAAGAAGGCATTTGTCGCTGATTTCCTCTATACGGGCTTCGTTGTTTCTTCTGATCTGCCTGTTAAGATATACCGTCGTGTCTTTGATATTGCTTTTCATTACACCCATCGGGCATGCGTCGATACAGAGCCCGCAGCTCGGACAAGCATAAACCTGTGCTTTTGCCAGGCCCTTCCGGGCGTTGACGATTCTGATACCGGCATTGCGCAGCGGAATCAGCAGGATTTCGGTAGGGATATGCATGTATCGTGTGAATGGAAGAACGCAGAAGAAAATGCCCAATGCGCAGGAATAGGCCCACCAGGCAGGGAGCATGTTGGCGTGGTTGCTCAGAAATTCCGTAAAGACATAATTCAGGGATTTGGTCAGGAACGAGCCTCCGCTGATGTCCGCCGTGAAAGATTCCGCCAAAAGCCGCAGGGGGAAGATAGCCCACAGGGAATACAGACCGACCAAGTCGAGGAAACTCGGATTCGTGGTCCTGCGCATTCCGAAAAATCTCGAACGCACCCGCTTGATGATGGCGAGCACGATGCCGCTGAGAACTACGAGCAGGAAAAAGTCCATCAGAAAGAATATCAGCGAGCCTTTCATCGTACTTTCTGTCTCCGCGACGAAATATCGGAAGAAGATAGGGTAGTAGAGAGCCTTGGCTCCGAGATTCGAAGTGTACAGCAGCACTTCTATATGACCCACGAGAATCAGCATGAACCAGCCGAAAGCTATGCTGGAGTGCATGTAGCCGAGGAGCTTGTTCCTTTTCCACAGGTCCACGTGTATAAGGCATTTCAGAAAAATGTCCTTAATATTCTTGAGCATGGTTTTCGGCGTGACGAGCGAAATGAAGAAACGTTTTCTGTCCTGCGCCGGCAGCTGCATTATGATTCTGATCATACCTACGATACAGTATGTCAGAACGAAAAGCATTCCGCATACGAACGGAAGCACGAAATCGTTGTATCCTGTCAGAAACCTCTCTCTCATTTCCCGTCCTCCTTATAGATTCTGCTGATGGAAAGTATCAGATGCCGGGTATTTATGCCGCGCGGGCATACCATGGAGCACTTTCCGCACAGCATGCAGTTCCTCATCATGGATATCGCTTCCTTTTCTTTCCCTCGCTGCAGCGCCAGAATGACTTTGCGCATGCTCATGCCGGAAAACCTGTTCGCCGGGCATGTCGAACTGCAGGATCCGCAGGCCATGCATTTATAGACATCCGGCTCGACGGAATGCAGCTGCTCGAATTTTTCTACATTGACATTGTCGAGGTTGACGGCCGAGCTCGGCGATATTTTGAAACCGAAATCCATTATTGCAGCGATTTAATGAACAGATGGATTTTCAAGGCTGCGGCCCTGGCTTCGGCCAGTGTTTCCGGCACCGTCTTGGGACCCGTGCAGGCTCCTGCATAGAAAATTCCTTCCCTCGGAGAGTCTATGATGTCGGCTACATTGTCTTTGGACTTCAGAAAACCGTCCGAATCCAACGGAAGGCCGACCATTCCCGCCACCTTCGTGCTGTCGGAGTTGCATACCATTCCGGCCATGAGCACCAAAAGGTCCAATGTCACTTTTACCGGTTTGCCGGACAGCGTGTCTTCTGCTTTCACTATGACGCGCCCGTCTATGTTTTCGCTGACTTCGGAGACGCGGCCGCGGATGAATCGGATGCCGTAGTCTCTCTGTGCTCCGATATAGAAATCCTCGTATTTTTTTCCGAACATCCTCAGATCCATGTAAAAGCAGTATACCATGGCCTCCGGAAACTTCTGTTTCAATTCTATGGCCTGTTTGACAGCAGTGATGCAGCACACCTTCGAACACTGCGGATTCCTGGCTTTTTCATCACGGGAGCCTACGCAATGCACGAATCCTACTGCATTCATGCCGCAGTTGTTCACCCTTTTGTCGTCCCCCGTATTGAACCAGTGTTCCAGGTCCCTGTTCGTGATTACCTGATCGTAGATGCCGTAGCCGTATTCCTCTTTTTTAGAGGCGTCGAATACGGAAAATCCGGTAGTGAAGAGAATGATTTTAGTGATGATGGATATGCCGTTCGACAGCATTATGTTGTAGCTGTCTTTCAGTTTGTTGACGAAAGAAATTTCCGTATTCAGGAAAATATTGGCGTCAGCAGAGCTGACAATGAGCCTGTTCACCACCTCACGAGCCGGTGTCATATCCGGGAAAAGGCAGTTCCAGTCGGCGACGTGGCCGCCGAGATGGTCGCTTTTCTCTATAATGATAGGCTTGTAGCCGAGGTCGATGAGCCTTGCGGCGGATTCGAGACCGGCGATGCCGCCTCCTATTATTACTATGTTCTCTTTCATGTTTTTTTATTTCTTTTGTGCGATCTCGTCGTCAGACTTCGTTTCTCGCATCCTCATTACCGGAAGGTAACTCCGGTGCTCGGCGCTCGTCTTCCTTGACCTCACACAAAATAAATTAAAAAATGTATCCAAACTTTTGTGCGATCTCGTCGTCAGACTTCGCTTCTCACATCCTCATTACCGGAAGGTAACTCCGGTGCCCGGCGCTCGTCCTCGACGCTTAGCAGCATCGGAGGACACCCGGAAGCTCCGGCCGCATGATATCCTTTTCATTCAGCCCCTTGTACTTTGCAGCCGGGTCGTATTCAATGCCGAGTTTGTCCAACAGCGGCTCGACAGCCACCTGGTGCAGCTGCAGCCCGATATCCCACGGATCATAACCCAGGACGAGAGATGCCAGCTCTTCGTAAGTCAGGACCGGAATTCCGTATCCGTTCTCCCCGTACGTCTTGCCCTCCGTCTCGGCTATTACGTACTGCCATCTGTCCATGAAATACGGGCATCCGGGGCAGTTCGTGATGATGAAATCCGGATGGTACGGCTCCATGGACTCGAATTTCTTGTATGTATTCGATATGGAATACCCTCTGTTAGCCTTGACATGATATTGGCGGAAGCCATAACCGCAGCAGTGCCTTCTTTCCGGATAGTCGATGACATTTCCTCCCCATGATTCTATCATTCCGCACAAGACATAAGGATATTCGGCACCCCCGACTCCCTTGGACGGGAACATCTTGGAATAATGGCATCCGATATGTTCCACGACACGCAGCGGCTCTCCGGTATGTCTGTTCACAAGACGGAATTTGGCGCGTGC
>CALUSD010000118.1 GCA_944323295.1 uncultured Bacteroidales bacterium
GGTCGAGACGGATGCTCTTGTTCGCCAGAGTAAGTCCGGGGATTTCGGTAGTGGAGTAAGCAATGTCCTTTACATGCCGGTCCTCCGGCAATACGACATTGATAAGATCTACAAGCACATCCTTGTTTCGTTCATCGCCGAACACGGCCTTGAAACCGGCATCGGTCAGGATATCGACATAACGCTGGACTTTCTCGTAACAAAATTCAGAATTCTCCATGATGATAAATTTTAAAATACATGGAGGCGAATTTGGAGCGAAAAAACAGAAAAGAATGTCGAAAAGAGAAAAAGAAAAGTATGGAAAAAGAAAAAATGACAAAAAAGAGAAAATTCTGCCCGTCCCTTGTCATTTCGACCGGAGGGCGAAGCCCGGAGTGGAGAAATCTACTGCTGAAAGAGAGGGGGGATAGGGGCCTCTCCCCCTTAATAAGGGGTTGTCGCGACTGAGGTTTAAGATAATTGGATTTCGAAGAAATCCTTAACGACTGTTTGACGAATTCCCTGGTACTGAGTAATATAAATTCTTCGAACTGATGCTATGCTAAACAGATATCCCCGTGCCATCGAGAATATTTTGATTGTTTGCGATTATTTGACATATTCTCGTTTAATATAATAAGTGTATAAGAGATACGTTGCCAGTCTTATAAAAAGAAACCATTCTTTTTTACATTGTTGGCGAAGTCTTTCGAACTGCATTCTGCGTATTTTCCGACTGTCGAATCCAAGTCCGAACTGCTCATTGCAGTAGACCCGGATATCAAAAGAGGACATCATGAATTTCATGTATTTGTAGCGGTCAGAACTATGACTTAAAGATCCCTCCCTGTTCCTGTACATCGCCGTATTGTATGGTAACTTTCTGATTTTTCCCCTTGACGCGAAATAAAGCCATAGAGGGTAGTCTCCCATGAGAAATGGAGGCATAAAAGGTTCAACTCCGTTCAGGTAATCGGTCAGAACAGACTTTTTATATAATGTGGTCAAAGTCGCAATTCTATTGTCAATTATAAGGTACTCAGGAGTTATATCGTCTTCTGTTCCAAGAATCCATTGAAATACTTCCCCTGTTTTTTCAACCATCATCATACAATCCGTACTGCACAGGACATAATCCGGATGATTTTCCAGAAAATCGACCTGCCTTTGAAGTTTCAACGGATCGGTCCAATAGTCATCACCTTCACATTCGGCTATATATTTTCCTTTGGCTAAAGGATACAGAAAGGTCTTTCCGATAGATACACCCTGACTGTATTGGTTGACAGTCTGTAATACCGGTACGAATCTGTCCGGATATTTTTCTGCATATTCCTTTACAATAATGGCTGTTCCGTCTGTTGAGGCGTCATCATGTACGATGATTTCAAAGCTGAAATCGGTTTGTTGCATGAGAAAACCTTCAAGACATTGCCTGATGTATTCTGCATGATTGTATGTCAGGCATATAATGCTGACTAATGGAGTCTCGTCGTTATTTTTCATTATGACAAACGTTTGTGGTGGCAGATTTCAGCATGGGCAAGTCAGAAATTTCCGTCAGTAAAATCGCTTTCATATCCCCATAATTTGGCAAAAGGCTGGTTTTTCATATCATTTTTGAAGTCGAGAAGATAATCTTTCCATGTATAACGCGGTACATATTCGAGCTCCTTGCATGTTTTCGAGATATCAAGAACGAATTGTTGACAATCCTTTTTTTCAGGGCAAGGTATGATTTCGGATTTTTGATTTTCCGGATTGAATACTTCAACGATACCTTCTATTCTCTCTCTTAGGGTGCTGCCACCGCTTCCGATATTGTATATCCCGCCTTCGGTATCTGCACTCAGGGTCTTTTCGACTATTTGCAGAAAGTCTCTGATGCAGCAAGTTTCGAGAATCCTGTCCGGATCACCCCACATTTCGATGTTTTCCCCTTTTATAGCCCTGTATATCAGGTATCTGTCTGAAATTAACGTCTTTTTCCCGTCGGTGAACGTGTAAGGATTCGGATGATACAGGTAGACTCTTGAAAGACGGAGTATGAATCTTTTGATTCCGTATATCATGTGATAATGCTCTATCAGATCGACTGCGGCATTTTTGGCTATGACATATACTGCGTGGTCTCCCTCAAGAGGCGCTTTCCTGAGAGAATCAGCCGGTATCGGTGTCTTTGTCCCGAAAAGATAGCTTATGTCGAACAACGACTGTGGGAATACTATCCTGTCTGCCTTTACATGTCTCGTATATTCCAATACATTTAACGTACCCTGGATTATGGACGAGATATAGAGGTCAGCGTTGTATCCTTCCATTGAAGCCGGAAGCGCTCCGGCGAAATGTAATATTGCATGGATATCCTTGTCCGGAAGTTTTTTGAAGTCTTCCTTTGCGGTAATGTCAGCATTTATATACTCTATTCCATGTTCGGAAAAGAATCCATTGTCGTTTTTCCGCCTGCTGACGGCAATTACATCATATCCTGCTTTTTTCAGATGCACTGCAATAGGAGCCCCGAGAGTCCCTGTCGCACCGAAAACCAATACACGTTTCATTATAATATTTCTTTGGACATTGTTTACAATAATGTTGAGCCTCGGTCTATCCGAATAAATACGGTTATGCGCCAGGCTTGCAGTTTATTTTAAACTACGTTTACAAACACGCTGCGCCTCGGCATAACCGAATAAATTCGTTTCTGCTCTCGGCTTGCAGTTTATTTTATGATCGGATTGATATATGATATATCCGCTCCGGTCTTGTGACTTTTTTAAGGATTTCAGAGGCCCATTTTCGGTTTCATATCTTACGACCCAGTCTTTGTCTTTGTTTCTGTCGATAAAGTCTTTTATATAATATGTTTCCTGACTGAGAAAATATATTCCGGAATATTTGGTTGAATTAATCACAGGCTCCGTAAATTTTCCCAAGGCCACTTCTATCATTCCTTTGACGAAATCATATCCGGTACTTAATTTTACCAGATCGTATGATATGCAGTCGCCTCCGCCTCTGGCTCCGATTTCGATGAAATAGATCCGCCCGTCTTCGGTAATCTTGAATTCGGCATGCGAAGCTCCTTCCGTCAGTTCGAGGGCGTCAAGCAGTCTTGGCATGGTATCTCGGACTTCTTCTTGTATCTTCTGGGGTAAAGATGACGGTTGGTGATGTGCCGTTTCTACGAAATACGGAGCACCGGTCGTTTCCTTATCTGTGATGGCGAGCACATGGTGACGGCCATGGAATGAGATGGATTCGACAGATATTTCCCTGCCCTCAATGAATTCTTCAACAAGGATTTCCTTTGACGCAGATGCCGACATCGCTCTCTCTATTGCTGGCGCAATTTCATGTTTGTTGCTAACCTTTGACACTCCGTTACTGCATGAACTGTCCGTAGGCTTTATAATGGCCGGAAAAATTTCGGGGGCAGGCTCGCCGTATTTCAATATGGCAAATTCCGGTTGCAGACAAACCCCTGTCCGGGAAATGCATGTCCTCATTTCCTTTTTGTTGACGGCTTGAAGCGCAGCCTTGTACGAGATTCCGTTGAAACCGCATTCCTGAGCCACATATGCAACTGTCGGAACTGCCGGTTCAAGAGCATTTGCGACAATGCCGTTGATTCCTTCTTTTCTACATAGGTCAGCTATCTGTTCCTTTTCGACAATGGATATATCATGGAAATGATCTGCATAATCCTTGCAGAAAGCACCTTTTTCCCATGCGATGCAATATGTTTCAAGCCCCATTTCATGAGCTTTAAGATATAACGGCAAATGCGGCCTTGATGCTCCGAGTATCGCCAGTTTCAGTTGCGGCTTATTCATAATAATTCAAATTTAGCCAGTCCCTTTGAGCAATGGCCTGTTCGAGTTTCTTCTGACTGTCGAATTTCATTATTATTGTGCCCAAACTGTCATTGGCACCATTGAACATTTGGATCTTGTCTCCGGGCCTTACCCATAAATCGGTTTCAACGATATTGTCCTTTATGGACTTGTCAATATCCAACGATTTGAAAATCCCGTTTTTGCCGGAATGTATGATCACTTCTGCCCAATATCCGCTGTATGGCCAAGGCGCAATATCGGTTATTGTTTCGCCGACAGCCGCTTTAACGCTTGCAGAGATCAGGTCTACTCCGGTGGCGAGTTTCAATATCTCTGAAATACGGTTTCCTCCACCTCTTGGCGAAATCTCCATAATATATGCTTTGCCGTCTTTGCCTATGCGTGTTTCTACGTTATATACGGAAGTCCTCATGTTCAAAAGCCGCAAAAGCCGCTGAATCTCGGATTCCAGTTCTTTCTGCCTGTCCGGGCGCATGGTGGAAGGCCAGCTGTATGCTGCCGGAGTATATGGATTTGCAGCGGCGAAATCGAAACGCTGGGATGAAAAAGAAGTGAATAAAAGTTTGCCGTCTATTGAAAAGCAGTCGCTGTCGGAAGAATATCCGTCCGTCTCGATGAATTCTTCTATTATGACTGTCTTAGTCAATGAATGTTCCTGGGCATTGATAAAAGCCGCTGGAAGTTCTTCCAAAGAATCTATCCTTGAGACACCTTTGCTCCCGGCGGAATCGACAGGTTTTACGATTACTGGCAGTTTTAAGTCCGCTATCTTTTCCAATGCTTCCTGTAAGTCATGAGCGTCAATAGCATCTGGTGTATTAAACCCATTTACTTTCAGGAATTTTCTGAATCTGGCCTTGTTTTGAAGAATGCAGACTGAATCATATGGGTTTCCCGGCAGGGACATCTCTTGCTGGACGTACGCAGCTGTGACTACGCCGGGATCAACGGCAAACGACATTATTCCGTCTATTTTCAGGCGTCGAGCCAATTCAGTCACTTTCTCCTTGTCAGTAATACTTACATTATGGTATTCATCAGAGTATTTGTGTGCGATATTCTCTGGAATATAGTCACATGTAATTACATGGTACCCCAGCTTATGTGCCGCATTGATGACAGGCAGAAGGTATCGCAATCCTCCAAGCAACATTATTTTTTTCATCGTGTGATTGCGTTGATTATTTTTTCAATATCGTCATCGTCGAGTAAGTGATGCATCGGAAGACAAATGACAGTTTCCGCCAATTCCGTAGCAACCGGCAGATTGGACGATGCAGCGCTTGGTATGGACGAATATGTCTTGAATGAACTGATAAGAGGATAAAAATATCGTCTCCCTAAAATTCCATGGTCTTTTAATTTAAAGTACAGTTCGTCTCTTGAAATACCGTATTTTTTCTTGTCAATGAATATAGGAAAATAAGAATAATTCAGGCGTACGTTTCCTGCCGGTTCTGGAAGCATTTTAATACCTGGTACATCTTTCAATGCGAGCCGGTATTTTTGAGCGACATGTTTTCTTTTGGCAATGGCTTTATCAACCTTTTTTAGATTCAATAGTCCGTATGCCGCTCTTATTTCATCCATTTTGCTGTTTATGCCGGGGCCTACTACCGTGGTCTCATTCTGAAAACCGAAATTTTTTAAATAATCGATTTCCTGTTTCATTTCGGCAGAATGGGTTACTATTGCCCCCCCCTCTATTGTGTTGTAAACTTTGGTAGCATGGAAAGATAGGGTGGAAAAATCCCCGGCAGTCAAAATGGAAATGCCGTTTTGTTCGACGCCGAATGCGTGGGCAGCATCGTAAATCACTTTCAGGTGGTAGCGGTCTGCTATTTTCTGTATTGCTACGGTATCACAAGGTGTACCGTAGCAATGAACAGGCATGATTGCCACGGTTTTATCCGTTATAGCTTGTTCTATCTGTTGAGGGTCAATATTGCACGTGACAGGATCAACGTCGACAAATACAGGAGTCAATCCATTCCACCAGATCGAGTGGGTGGTCGCTACGAATGAGTAAGGAGTAGTTATTACCTCACCATGTTTGATCCCGGCAGCCTGTAGTGCTGTGATGAGAGGTAACGTGCCATTTGTAAATAAACTGATATAAGGAACTTTCAGATAACTTGCCAAGGCCTGTTCCAATTCTTGGTGATAATGACCGTTGTTTGTTATATACTTACTGTCCCAAATTATGGCTAAAAGCTGGTTTAATTCATTCAGATCCGGCAGTAATGGCGAAGTTACGGTGATAGGTTTATCTGTCATTTCCTGTATGAAATAAAAATGATTGTCAAAGGTAATATCTTACTTTATAATAACCAACAGTTGTTTTGCCCTGTCATACAAAAGTATTTTAACATTACAAGGTACTCAATCAGATTTTCTTTCTTGTTATCCTTGAATATGTTTACATGCTCATGAGCATGTTTTATGATATTTTCCGCTTTTTCCGTATTATGCGAATAATAATCCATTTTTTCTTTCAAATCAGAGTAGTCAGCCTTGATTTCCACATAGTGATAATCCGGAATCAACCGGCTCTCCATAAACCATGTTTCGCATGTCGGTCGCGGCATTACTGCTAATGAATTGCTGCTCATTATCCATTTAAGATTTGTCGCAACATCATTCCCTTCCAATGCTATGATAAATTTATATTTCAGCATCTCCTTTATCTTCATCGGAGGCTTGAGCCACTCGTCCGGTAACCCGGCGAGATTCCTGATGCTGCCGCAATCGCATATTTCGCTTCCGAAATATAGTTTCATAAACTCGACTCTATTCAGTTTCCCAGGATCCCCGATATCAGCCATAAATACGGATTTGTCCATTTTATCGGAAAAATCATACGGGTCGGATATGAAATTGAAGTGACGGCATCTGTCCCATTTCAACAGAACATTGTTGGCATTTCCCTCCCCCTCCATAGCTATTGGCCGGCTTTTTGTTACACTCGGTATGGCGCATATCGAAGATACGTCACCGAAAGCCGGAATCCATTTAAGTTTCTGATCAAACCATCGGAGTGTCCGCCATGCATCATGCTTGTATTCAGACGGTGCATCTACTTTCCACAAGTCTACAATCTTTATTGCATTATTATCAATATCATGTTTGGAAGATAATTTGTTATAGAAATTGACCCTGTCGATAATTTCGTCCTTGTCGTATCTGCTCAAGAAATTCAAATTGAAATATTTTGGTAAAAATTTCTGCCAGATGTATGCAGGTACCAATTCTCTAAGATGAGATGTGAAATTGTCTGTTTTATATTTTGGTTGAAATTTATCTTTGTATTTCAGTTTATTAAGTTTTTTACGGTAATATTCAATTCGGAAATACTTCCTTAAGTTACGGTTTTTCAGCGCACACATAAAAATACATTTTTATTATAGACTCCGTATCCGCTCGGTAGACAAGCCTGTCGCCTGCATTATTGTATCCATCGACATTCCCATTTGCAGCAACGCTTTGGCAATTTTAATCTTCTCTTCCAGTATTCCTTCTTCCCGACCTTTTATCTCTCCTTCGGCACGGCCTTTCTCAATTCCTCTCTCGAAACCTTCCTTGACGCCTTCCGCCTTACCCTCATCCCGATAGGTGTTAAGAATACTATAGTAGTCTTTTTCGGTCATCATATCGTGTTCATATTTGAGTTTCGTATCCGGATCAAATTTGGCAATCTCACACGCCTCGAACAGCCTCTCGAAAGCCTTTATCCTCAAATCCTCCGGCAACCTGTCCAAAGTCCCCACATGCTTTAACGCAAACATCCACTTATCCATCATGCTCACGCACTCCTTATCCCGCTTGTCGAATCGATTCAACTCTACGAAGATAAGAAAAATAGTGTCATCTACGACATCATGACTGACTTTTTCCCTGAAAGTGTACTCGGACACAAACCTGTCCTTCCAGACAACCTCATCAGACCTGTCGAAAACAGGAGCATCCTTAGCCATCAATCCTATGAAATATACGGGAGGGAGTCCGTAATTCCCCGCGTCGCCCCGTGCGGAGCCTGAGTCATAGACCTTGGCCGCATATTCGACACACCGTTTGAAGAAATTGTGCTGATGATAGCATTGAAGTTCGACGATGAACACTGAGCCGTCATCGCCAGTGCATCGGAGGTCGAGACGTATGCTCTTGTTCGCCAGAGTAAGTCCCGGGATTTCGGTAGTGGAGTAAGCAATGTCCTTTACATGCCGGTCCTCCGGCAATACGACATTTATAAGATCCACAAGCACATCCTTGTTTCGTTCATCGCCGAACACGGCCTTGAAACCGGCATCGGTCAGGATATCGACATAACGCTGTACTTTCTCGCAATAAAATTCAGAATTTTCCATGATGATAAATTTTAAAATTCATGGAGGCGAATTTGGAGTGAAAAAACAGAAAAGAATGTCGAAAAGAGAAAAAGAAAAGTATGGAAAAAGAAAAAATGACAAAAAAGAGAAAATTCTTATCTTTGAGGGTAGCCCAAAAGGGGATATTCTGCGTTACGTTCGATTCGAAAATCCTCATGTACGACAAGTATACTGCGGTTTTTTCGTCTTCGCGATCCTTGAAATTCCGCCTTTGGGGGCACCCTCACATAATTGGCACAGTATGAAAAATTTCCCAAGACCGATCATATTGCTTGCATCAGCCATGCTTTTTCTGTCGGTATTTCGCCTCGATGCGGAAGGGCCCGTCCGGCCATCAGGCTTTTTCAAGCCGCACGCCATGGCAGAGTACGATGACCCGGCATATGTGGCAGTGCAGGACAGCAGCGGATATGTATGGATAGGAACGCAGACCGGTCTGCTTCGGTACGACGGCTGCCATGTAGTGCGCTATCAGTACAGTCCGGAAGATCCGAACTCTCTCTGCAACAGTCACGTAAGCTCCCTGCTTTATTGCCCTGATGCAGAAAAAATGATAATAGGTACGGACGCCGGCGTGTCGGTTTATGATTTTTTACGCGATGACTTTTCCACTGTTTCCGCATGCGGATATCTGCAGGTCAAGGCTTTGCTGCGCGATGCGGATACCCTGTAC
>CALUSD010000119.1 GCA_944323295.1 uncultured Bacteroidales bacterium
CCGTAAGCTCGATGATGCTCACGAGGCTTATGACAAATGCAACGCCAAGCTCAAGGATTCCGGCCGCAGCATAGTCAAATCCGCCAAGGACGTCGCCAAACTCGGTGTCCCCGTCTCAAAGGACAAATCCGTCGACGATATCGAACTGATTCCGTGACCTGTTATTTCCTGTAGCCGTAAAGGAAACTCGAGAGCCAGCCGATTATGAAGCAGGATGCAAGGCCGATGAATCCGTAAAGTATCACGGATACATGAGAAAATCCGTTGCAGAGCAGAAGTACGATGATGCTGCCTGCAAATCCGGTCAATGCACTGCGGGTACCTATGCGTTTGGTGAAAATTCCCATCATGAACAGGCCACCTAATCCGCTGGTAAGCAGACCGAGGAAGAAATTGAACTGATCCCACAGCGATGCGATATCGAACGTGGCGAGCAGAACAGCCATGACTATCCCGGAAGTGCCTATGGCGATTCCGGTCCAGCGTGCGAATGCCATTTTGCCTTTATCCGTCGCATTTTTTCTGAATTTTGCATAGAAATCTTCAGTCATTACCGTAGATGTGGAATTTATGTTGGCGGAAAGCGTCGACATTGCTGCTGCGAATATGGCTGCTATCAGAAGTCCGGCTATTCCGACAGGCAGTCCGCACATGATATAGTGAGGAAATATGGAATCTGTGTTGGTCATTCCTGCATTCAGCATTTCAGGATGCTGCTTGAAGAATACGTACAGTCCTGTCCCTATCGAAAAGAATACGATGGCGATGGGAACTGCGAGGATGCCGTTGAGCCATAGCCCCTTTTTTGTTCCGGCCGTATCTTTCACCGTGATATAACGCTGCACTACGGATTGATCGCTTGTGTAGGTGAGAAGCTGGTTGGCGATGCCTCCGAGCAGCGTGACCCAGAATACCGGCCTGGTCCAGTCGAATGCGAAATCGAGAATATTGAATTTGTGCTCATCAATTCCTGCTGAAATTACAGTTCCGATACCTCCGTCGATTCCTGAAAACAGATATGCAAGGGATATGACAGCCCCGCCAACGAGTATGATGCCCTGTATGACATCACCCCAGATGACAGCTTCGATACCGCCCATGGTGCAATAGGCGAGAGTGACCATGCCCATAAGCAAAATGCACAGGTAGACATCAAGTCCTGTGACGGCATTCAGTGCTAAAGACGGAAGGAAAAGGACTATGGCTACTCTTGCAAACATGAACAGACAGAAAAACAGCGATGCTATGTATCTGACCGGTGAGCTGAATCTCTGTTCGAGATATTCGTATGCCGATGCTACATTCAGCTTTCTGAAAAACGGAAGATAGAAATGAATGACTATCGGAACGATGAGAAGTATGCACATGTTGAAGATGAACATTCCCCAGTCATCCATGTATGCCTTTGCCGGAATGGACAGGAAGGTAATGGCACTCAGCGCAGTGGCAAAGATGCTTATGCCGGCTGCCCACCATGGAATTCTGCTCCCTCCTTTGAAAAAATGATCCGTGTTTTTTGCCTTGCGCGAGAAATAAAATCCTACTCCCATCATTCCGGCAAGATACAGAATAATGACGGTATAGTTTATCCATCCGAATTCGACATTGTCCGTGATTTCAATCTCTAATATGTCATTGCTGCGCACCCCGGGATGTATTTCTCCTGATGGAATAATGATGGAATGGCTGCAGACGGCTGCAGTGGTGACTACGGGCAGCGGAATTTCGGATTCTCCGATCTGTGTCCAGGTGTCGGTGATGGTATGATAGGCGAAAATCCTGTTGCAGAAGCTGCTGTGGTTGATGTTCGCTTCTGCGAGTGCAGTTCTCAGACTGTCCTTTTGTGCCGGATCCGTGCTTTCATTGATGCGGCGGTCAAGGTCGATTCTTTTCGAGAATTCGATGCCGTCATCGCCTCCGAACACGATGATGTGTGCCGACCCGTACGGTACTGCGGATGAGTACATCAGCGTGGCGTTTTTGTCGTCGATGTCGAAATCCGTTTTCCTGTTCCACTTGTCGTGGAGCGGAAGATATTCCCAGATTGCGGAAGAGAGATAAAGTCCCTCGCTGTCGGTGCCTCTGCCGCCTATCAGATAGAATGCATCTTCTTTTCCATTGTGCTGATATATGAAAGGACATCCTTCGGAAAGCGTCATAGAAGGACATCCTGTCAGTTCTTCCCATTGCATGGAATGCATCGACCAACTGTACAGGACATTTTTTCCTCCGACAGTGCCATGGACGAATATTTTGCCGAGACCGTCCTTATATGCTGCCGCAACAGGTATGAAATTGCCCGGCAGGGCAGCCACGGAATCCACCTGCAGATTCTTTCCTGCATATTTGACGGTAATGACGGCGCTGCTCCTGCGGTTTTCGTTCATTCCGCCGAAGCAGTACAGCACTTTCCCGTCCGAAACGGCACATCCGCTTCCTAATGCATGTGGCAGGCTTGCCTCCGATTTCGTGCAGTTCCATTTTCCGTCAGCATCCGGCTTGAGCACATATATGTCATCGTAAAATATCTTTTTTCCGCCTTCCCATGGTTTCAATGAGGGAAAGTCGGAGCCTCCGGCAATGATGACCGTATTGTCTACAGTTCCGATGAATGCTCCTGCAACGCCTGTATGTCCGTCGCTGCCGGCAGGAAATGATGACACTGCCGAGATTTTGCAGTCGGTAGCCGCGGCGGTCCATGATAGTCCCGTCGCTATCGACAGCAGCAATATCCCTGTAGCTTTTATAAGTTTGTCCATAAACAATGGTGAGTTTTTTTCTATTTTATGCCGTATTTTTTCAAAATTTTCAGAACAGGCTTTTCGATGGCCCTGGCCCATCTCTGGTAGCCCATGTCGGAAGGATGGGTTCCATCTACCGATGTGTCATGGTCGTACCCTGTCAGTGTTTTTGGCGTGATATAGTAGACATCGTCGAATTCCGATATGGCTTGTTTCATCATTTTTGCGGCCATTTCCGCCTTTGCCTGTTCGGAAGCCTCGAGCCGTGTGTTGAAATTCCGGGCTTCACGGTATGCCGTGCTTATGAAGATGAGCGGTATGTCCGGATGAGCTTTGCGTATAGTGCGGATAAAAGGAATGGTGCGTTCTTCTATAAGCTGGGCTGTGGGATTCGAAAAACAGTCGAATATCATGGCTTCGACATCGCATTTTGCAAGCATTTCCGCGTATTGCGGCTGCATTTTCCCGTTCCCTCCGCATCCTACGCTCAGGAGTTGTATGCCGGTATTTCTGACGAATTGCATGGGGTATGTCATTCCCGGTCTGGATACACCTGTCCCTTGTGTGAAACTGGACCCGTATATTGCCACGCGATGTCTGAACGGGGGATCGAGAGGCTCGAGTACAGCACCTTTTTCTACTCCGATCTGGACGGAAAGCAGTTCACTGTACATCGGCAGATGAATCATGCATTCTTTCATCTCTCCGTCCATGTCCCTGACTAAGGCCAATGTTTTTCCGTCATTTGCCTCTCTGTTGACTTTGGAGCCGGCATATGTCCAGACTCCGCCCTTTTTGATGTAAAGGTCGAAACCTCGGCAGCTGAGAGCGGAGATAGTGATGCCTTTGTTGTATTCGCCGAGCGTGTTTTTCAGCACAATGACTTTCGAGTTGGTCTTGAATACAACTGCAAGACCCGATGCGCAGCGCAACTGAAAATTCTCCCGTGCCGTAAATCCTTTATGCAGAGCCGTATCGACCCTGTGATAAGGATTCTCGGTGTCCATGATTTTCCCGATAAGAGTAAGCTCGGATGCTTCCGTAAACGTGTATTTCTGTGCGCAGGCTATGAAGCCGGAAACGAAAGCGATAATTAGAACAGAGGTGAACTTTTTCATTTTGTTTTGCGTTTATTCCCACTCGATAGTTGCAGGCGGTTTGGAGCTGATGTCGTAGACGACGCGGTTTACGCCGCGGACCTTGTTGATGATGTCGTTGCTGACTTTGGCCATGAAGTCGTACGGAAGGTGTACCCAGTCTGCTGTCATGCCGTCGGTGGAT
>CALUSD010000120.1 GCA_944323295.1 uncultured Bacteroidales bacterium
AATATACAGACCACGGGAAAAACCCTGCTGCTGCTTGCAGCACCAATATTCCTCACATTCTGTTCCCGGAACGAAGAACTTCTTCCGGAAGGTAGCGGGACAGGAAAGACCGTCACCCTTACATTGCGCAGCGCGGAGTCTGTTTCGGCACCCGACAGCAAGACCTCATTGGCCGCAGACGGCTCTGTCCTCTGGAGCGAAGGCGATTACGTAACTATCGCAACATCATCGTCATTTGAGAGTTATCCGGTGATTCCGGATTCGGAGAATCCTGCTGTGGCCACTATAGAAGGCGTGCCGGAAAGCGACGAGTATGTCGTGACATATCCGGCGGGCTCTTTGGGCGACTGGCCTGCAGGTGAGATCGGAGATTTCGTGACCGCGGCCATCGATTCTTATCAGCGGTATTGTGAAAACACATTCGCATCCGAGACAAATCCCATGGTAGGGTACGGTACGTCGACCGATATCGAATTAAAGAATGCGGCATCGGTGGCAAAATTCGGCATTACCGGCACGCAGTCTGTGTATTATCTTGCATTTGTCTCGAATGACGGCTCGAATATAGCCGGAAACATATTGATACCGGTCGAGGACCTGAGAAGCGGAAAACTGAGTGATTTCTATTCCGATTTCAGCCACGAATACGGTGCGAGCATATCCATGGAGTGTATTGACGAGGAGTATAATCCGGCACCCGTACAGCTTTCGTCCGAGCCGGCATGGTTTCATCTGGTAATTCCGGCAAAGAGATACGAATCCGGATTTACGGTTTATGTCATGGATTCGGAGAGAAATGTCGCGGCGCAGAAAATGACAGTGCCGGTAGATATGCCCCGCTCTACTGTCGTGCCTGTAGAGCCGTTCGAGTTCGAGCCGCTTCCCGTACCGGAAATCGAGGTGACGGAAACGACTTCCAATTCCATTTCCTATACCGTGACTGCCGAGCCGGGGATGACCATCATGACAGGCGTCACATACAAGGCTTTTTATGATTCCTATCCTGCCGGTTCAGGCAATGATGATGAATATACGAAGTATGATATCGCATTGGAGGCGCTGTACAACAGCCCTGAAAGTTTCGTCACTGTAGGAGATGAAGGGACATACACCTACACTGCCACAAGGGTCTGCAACTATGACTGCGAGTACGTGGATATGAGTGCGGAAACGGATTATTATGTGGTAGCTTCATACGCCGTGCCTGGAGATATGCCTCTCGGCAATGTTGCGGTAGAGCCGGCATCGACAGTGGCGGCTGCCGGAGAAGGTCCGGCCATTTTGGACTTTTCGGTATTGCCGGAAAGCACATATTCGAAACTCTTCCTGAATATCGCTTTGGAAGGAGAGGTCTCTGCTTTGAAGTTGGGCCTGTTCAGCGCAGCGGAATTCGACGCTTACATGTCTTCCGGAATGGAGCCTCGCGACATGGCGCTCGCTTACGGCAAGGATTTGGATGAAAGTCTGATAGATGCGGCAGTGAGCGGCGGTCTGTACTATGAGACGGCGTACGATGACAGGATTTATCCGTCTACCGAGTACAGGCTCGTTCTGCTTGCCACAGGCCCGGACGGCGCGGAATCCGTGATGGAATGTCCGCACTTTACTTCCGAACATTTCCCGGCAGATGCGCAGTGGAAAATGATATCTTCAAACGCTTCCATATACCTTATGGATTATGAAAACGGCTGGAATTTGAATTTTAACGCCTTGCAGGCCGAGCAGTTGGAGGGAAAGAGTATCTACAGGATACGTATCGATATTTATCAGGATGATTTCAAGGGCTATATGACAAGTCTCGGATGCATGCCGACAGGGGAGGACCTGGTCTATCTGTATATTGACGGAAATACGTCCGCTGATATTTTCGGGTCAGGAATGCCGGAGCCTGTTGCGCAGATATATCCGAATGAGAGCTACACTGCATTCATGACGGGAGACGGTCTGCCTGTGTATTTCTATACGACCTCGTATTCCATGATAGATGCCTGGTCGGACAACATGTCTGTCAATCTCTACGCGGCTTTGACATCAGATTATGCCGCCGACATGATTCTGGCTTCTCCGAATCTGCTCATATCCATCCCGCTTGAAGCAATGCCGGCTACAGGCTCGATGAGCAATGAGGACTTCCATCTCCAGGAGGAAACCCCATGGGATTGATGGCGCCCCAAAAGGGGACTTTCCGCGTTACGCTTGATTCGAAACTCCTCATGTACGACAGTACACTGCGGTTTTCTCATCTTCGCAAGCCTTGAAATTCCTCCTTTTGGACACCCTCAACATGCCGGGCGCAGTCGAGACAACTGCGTCAATGTCATGTCGAGCATAGTCGAGACATCTGCTTTTATATTTTAAACTACGTTTACAAACACGCTTCGCCTCGGCATAACCGAATAAATTCGTTTCTGCTCTCGGCTTGCAGTTTATTTTAGACTACGTCTACAATTACGCTACGCCTCGGCATAACCGAATAAATTCGTTTCTGCTCTCGGCTTGCAGTTTATTTTAATATTTTATCAAAACAACAAACCATAAAACAATGAAACCCATATACAAATCCCTGCTGCTGCTTGCAGCCGCCTCGTTCATCATGACAGCCTGCGACGGAATGT
>CALUSD010000121.1 GCA_944323295.1 uncultured Bacteroidales bacterium
CCTGGACCGATTCCGTCCTTTTTGCTGGTTTTATTATCATGATTGTCGAATTTTTATAATGCCGCCTCGTACTCTCCGAGGATATTGAGATCCTCCATCAATGGTCTCACCGCTGAAATTGCCTGGCTGTAACGGAGATAGCTGTCGAACTTTATATCGGCATAGAAAAAGTACTGCCATGATTTCCCCGGTATCGGCAAGGACTGGATTCGCGTGAGATTCATGTCGTAGAACGACAGTATGGTAAGAATCTGTGCCAAGGAGCCGGCCTTGTGCGGCAGCGTAAAACAAAGCGAAACCTTGTTGACCTTTTCTTTCGGTATGACGATCCTGTCATCGAGAATCAGAAACCTCGTGAAATTCTGCTTGTATGTTTCGATACTCTCCTGCAGTACCTCGAGACCGTAGAGTTTGGCAGCGAAAAGCGATGCCACTGCACCGACTCCCATGAGTTTCTGCGATGCGACATCTGCAGCGCTCTTTGCAGTATCTTCCGACTCCACCAGTCTGATGTGAGGGTAAGACTGGAAAAACGGACGAGTCTGGTTTATCGCCATGTAGTGTGTCCTCACTTCTTTTATATCCTCGATTTTCTGTCCTGGCAGCGCCATGAGATTTTGCTGGATACGGAGGAAAACCTCGCCTTTTATCTTTACGTTGTATTTCCTCAGAAGTTCGAAATTCGGGAGGAGACCTCCTGAAACGGTGTTTTCTATAGCCATTATGGCGGCATCCGCTTTCCCCGTATCGAGAGCTTTGTAAAGACCGTCGAATGTCGCGCATTCCACTATGTCAGGTGCAGAGCCGTCGAATGCGGTGTAGAAAATTCTCGCAGCCTCTTCGTGGAAGCAGCCTGAGTACCCTTGTATGGCCACTCTTTTGGGATTGTTCTCTGTCAAGTTCATATATAATTTCTATTTCTTCATGCAGACCTAAGTCTCTGTCGAAAAAAAAAGGAGCCATCCTCCTCCGGACAGCTCCTCATAATACCTTAATATAATATACGCGCAAGTCCGGCTATCATCCTTCAGGAAAATAGAAATAAAAATAACCGTATGCGCTAAATCGTGTATTCATTTTTTTCTTGAAAACTTCCGTTTTTATAAAAGTCTTGGTAAGACTGTTCTCACAAAGATATGAAAAAATGATTCTTCAGCAAATATTTTTTTGAAAAAGATAAAAAGATGAAGCGTCCGCGATTCACACCGTAGACGCTTCGCAATTCTAACCTAAAACTTAACCTATGAAAAAACTATTCGGTTGCAAAAATTTGCAATTACTGTGCCAAACATGAATTTTCGAGATAAAATAATAGGAAAAGTTTGGTATTTTATATTCCGTCCGCGACAGACCTGATAGATTTGATGCGGATATCATTTACCGGCCTGTCCCGTCTGTCCGTCTCCGCAGCGGCAATCTTGTCTACAACGTCGATTCCGTCGATTACTTCTCCGAAAACAGTGTATGAACCGTCGAGCTGGCTGCAGTTTTCTTCATCCTGAACTATATAGAACTGGGAGCCTGAAGATTCTTTTTTCGGATTTGCCGCATCTCCTCTGCGTGCGGCGGCAAGCGCTCCTTTCTTGTGCCTGAGCGACGGATTGAATTCGGCAGGTATCGTATAGCCCGGTCCGCCGGTGCCGTAAAGGTCGGCTTTGGATGGAGATTTCGTGAGCGGATCGCCGGTTTGTATCATGAATCCGTCTATGACGCGATGGAAAAGTACGCCGTCATAGTATCCCTCTGAAACGAGTTTTACAAAATTGTCTCTGTGTTTGGGAGTCTCCTTGTAAAGTTTTACCCGTATTGTCCCGAGATCCGTGACAATATCGAATACCGGTTCCTCCGCTGAGCTTTTGGTCTGCAATGTCATATTTTCAGAATTATTGCCGGCGGCACCCTGACCGACTTCATTGTCCTGCTTCATGGAGCAGGAGAGCGCCGATGCCGCCATTGTTACCGATAAAAATATTTTAAAGAATCTGTTGAGCATATCTGTTTGTTTTTTGTCTGTTGTCGAGTGCGGAAAGATGCATTTGAACTGTCCTGCGACAGGAAATTCCGCCCGAACATTTCCTAAGATGCAAATCGTGCGGGAAAAGTTGCCGGAGTTTTCGTGAAACTGTTCGATTTTTTCACTTAATTTTGCCGGTATTATGGCAAATCCGTTAAAACAGCTTGCAGGAGAGACTGCTCTATACGGGTTGAGTACTATTCTCGCCCGCGTCATCAACTTTTTGTTCGTTCCGTTTTACACCCGGCTGCTGACCACCGAAAGCTACGGAGTCGTCACGGAGTTTATGGCTTATATAGCCGTACTTCAGGTTGTCCTTGTTCTCGGACTCGAGACCGGTTGTTTCAGATTCGCGAACAGAAAGGATACCGACCCTGCAAAAGTCTATTCGGATGCCTTGGGGATAGTGTCTGTCGTCAGTCTGCTTTTCTTATTCCTGATGACGGTCTTTTCTGACAGCATATCGGATGCATTAGGCTATCACGGTTACAGGAGCTGTATTATCTTTATGGGAGGTATTCTGGCGTGCGATTCCATTACCGCCATTTTGTTTGCCAAACTGAGACAGGAACACAAGGCCTTGAAGTTCGCATTGTTGAAAACCGTAAAAATCCTTACTGAAACAGCTGCGAATTTTATCCTGTTCTTCGGTTTCGCCGCCCTGTGCAGGCGCACTGCTTCTGAAGCCGGGGTTCAGACTGCGGACTTGACTTCTTCGGACATCTGGCTTCTGTCTTTTATCTCTCCGACTCCGGATTTCAGCTACGTGATTTTCGCCATATTCATAAGCTGCATTGTCTGCCTTGTGCTTTTTATTCCGGATCTGCTGAAATTCAGGTTTTCATTCGACCGGAAACTTGCGAAACAGATGCTGGCATATTCTCTGCCGCTCATGGTAGCCGCATTGCCAGGAATAGTCAATGACTTTCTGGACCGGATTCTTTTCAGGTTTTTCGATACGGGATCGGATGTCTGGCAGTCGAGTTTAGGTATTTTCCAGGCTGGAGTGAAAATTTCTGTCATCATGTCGCTTTTCGTGCAGATGTTCAGGTTTGCAGCCGAACCTTTCTTTTTCCAGCGGGCTTCCGACAGAAACTCCAAAGAACTCTATGCAGTGGTGATGGAATATTTCACCGCCTTTTGCGGTCTGATTTTTCTCGGGGTCATTCTATATATAGACGTCATTTCCCTGATTCTCGGTCGGGATTTCAGGGCAGGCATTTCGGTAGTGCCTGTCATGCTGTTGTCATATATGATTTTAGGAATGCTTTTCAATGTGTCGATGTGGTACAAACTGTCGGGCAAAACAGGAGTCGCCATTTATATCACTCTCGCCGGACTGGCTGTCACCGCAGCGGTCAATATTATTTTCATGCCGGAATATTCCTATTACGCAGCGGCCTGGGGTCATCTGGCGAGCTATATCGTCATGTTCCTTATCAGTGCCATATTGGGAAACAGATATTATCCCATTCCATACAACTGGGCCAGGATATTCAGCGTCTTTGCCGTTATGGGTGCCGTTTACGGAGTGTCTCTCCTGCTCGAGCATGCATTCTTCGATGGCGTGTCATTTTCCACTTCCGGCTCGGACATGGCTTTGAAATTGGGAGTCAACACGTTGCTCATATTGATTTATCTCGCTTACGCCTATTGTTTCATTCACGGCAAGAACAGAAAAAGAATTTTTTAGACATGCCGGAGGCCGGAATTTTTGATGACAAGTCAATATATTATGAATCCTGCCAAGCCTCCGGCCAATATTACTAAAATCGGATTGGCTTTCCATATCCACGAGACGATGAATGCTGCGCTGAAAAGAAGCCAGCTTGTCCAATGCGGAAAATTTTCCGGGGTTATCAACAGGATGGCGGCCGCACCGATGAGTCCGACGACTGCCGGTTTGAGACCGCCCATGACGCTGTCGAACAGTCGGTTGCCCTTGAATTTATTATACATCCTGCAAATCATCAGAACTATGAGAAATGATGGAAGCACCACGGCAATGGTAGCCGTGCATGAGCCTAAAATGCTTACGAATTGCGAAGCCCCGCTTTCTTCGAGTACGGAGTATCCGATATAGGTGGCGCTGTTGATTCCTATCGGGCCCGGGGTCATTTGGGATATGGCCACAATGTCGGTGAATGTATGCTCGTCTATCCATTGATGCACTGTGACTACCTGTGTCTGAATCAGAGGCAGCATCGCATATCCTCCGCCTATCGTGAACAGGCCGATGATGAAAAATGTCATGAAAAGTTCTGCGAATATCATTTTCTGTCCTCCCTGTCTCTGCTGTCCCGGAATTTTGCTATGGCAAAAGATATGACTATTATTACTATCAATATATATATAGGTGAAACTTTCAGAAATCCTACGGCAGCAAGTACGATGGCAGACAGCAGATAGGCTTGCCAGGAACGGTTGCTTTTTTTTGCCATTTGCAGCATCGGAACGGCGATCAGGGCCACGACAACCGGTCTTATGCCTTTGAATATGCGGATAACCACAGGATTGTCCTGATAGCCGGTAAACATGATTGCTATCAGCAGTATGATAAGGAATGGCGGCAGTATGCTGCCGATTGTCGCTATGATGCTCCCTTTGACGCCTTTGAGACGATAGCCGATAAAAATGGAAATGTTTACGGCGAGCAGCCCGGGCGCGCTTTGGGATAGGGCTATAATATCCGGGAAGTCTTTTTCATCGAGCCATCCCCGCTTCACTATTTCGTTTTGGATCAGCGGAATCATGGCCATTCCTCCTCCAAGGGTGAAAGCTCCGATTTTTGCGAAAATTATGAATATCTGCCAATATGAGGCCATATCGATATGGTTTGAAAATTCAATCGGGCACAAAAATAGGGGTAATTTTGCGGATAAATAAAAAATAACGTGAAAAAAAAGGTAAAAAAATTTGGAAGGAATAAAAAAGTGCGTATCTTTGCAGCCCGTTTCGGAAAAAGATACGGAACAGTTTATTGGAATAGATTGAGTGAGGCCAAGGCGGACGAAAGCGGAGAGCGGGAGTTGCCTTTTGGCAATGGCCGATTGACGGTAGAAGTCCAACGCAGGGATTGCTCAAAATAGCCAAGAAACGGAAGTTGATTGAAAATAATGAATGAAAGACAAGTACAAGCAATAGAGAGCGTTAATTTCTTTAGGGAAACATACAGGAGCGAATTCTAAGGAATATATAGAAGATATACAAAGAAGAGTTTGATCCTGGCTCAGGATGAACGCTAGCGGCAGGCTTAACACATGCAAGTCGAGGGGCAGCATGAT